>JAUPLS010000097.1 GCA_030836805.1 Campylobacterota bacterium
GGAATTCCACTATTTTTATTTTACTATTTTGCCCTGTTTTAAAAAGTATATCACTTTTTGATACTTTAAAACTTTTTGAGAGGAATCTTATCAATTCTTTATTTGCTGCCCCCTCTACTGCAGGCGCCTTGATGCGTATCTTGAGAGCATCTCCTCCATAAATTTCACAAAACTCATTTTTGCTTGCTGCGGGCTGGGCTTTAACCGATAAGCTTACCTTGTCTTGTTTAATTTGATAGAACATTATTCAAACTTTTCAAAATGGGCGCCAAGTCTGTTTGAGATTTTATTTTTGCAGGCTTTAAAAGCGAATGGTGAAGTATTTTTTTTGAAAGATCCGAGGCCTCCACCACCGCTATTCCTTCTATAGCATCAAAAACATCTTTTTGATTAAAATAGTGTTTGCCCGAGATGATCTTGCAGCCAAACTGTGCCGCTTCGGCTGCATTATGTCCGCCTAAAGGCTCAAATGCACCTCCTAAAATCACAATATCGCTGATAGCATATATATTCACCAAGTCACCCAAAGTGTCCAAAACTATGATATCGCTTTGCATTACTTTATTTTGCGAATACTTCTGACAAACAAGTCGTTGCTTTTGCGCAAATGCTTCTGCCTTCTTTGCTATTTTCTCAAAACGTTCTGGGTGACGAGGCGCCAAAATGAGTACAGCACACGGTTCTTCTTTTTTTAGTGCCAAATAAGCCTCAAGCACCAAGGCCTCTTCGCCTTCATGTGTGCTTGCAGCGCACACAACCAGTCCCGAAGGTTTTGTGAGCGAATGGGTAGGCATGGGGAGCTTTGCAAGCTTGATATTGCCCGTAACTTTAATATTTTTTGCACCCAATAACTCCAAGCGCTCTTTGTCTGTCTGACTTTGTGCATAAACTTCATCAATCTGCTTAAAAATATGTTTATAAAGCCAAACCATTTTTAAATATTTTGGAAAAGAGTATTCGCTTATGCGTGCATTGATCAACAAAGTTTTAGCACCTCTTTTTTTTGCAAGAGCAAAAAGCAGATACCAAAACTCTGCTTCCACGACAACTAACGCCTTTTGGGGCTTAACCCACCCAAAGAGCAGAGGCTCAAAAGGCAAATACCTACTTTGAGTCGTATAACTATTTATAGCCTCAAATCCTGTATAGGTGGTCGCACTCATGCGCAATACTTCTTTGGGTAATGCCTCAATAATCGGTGCGACAGCTTTAGCTTCGCCAAAACTGCAAACGTGAAACCAGATCCCTTCTTTTTTTAAAGGCCTATTGTTCCACAAAAAAAATCTTGCAGGAATAGAATCTCTGTATTTTATTTTAAAAGAAAACAATGCCAAAAATGGCAATGCCATAATGTAAAAAATACCAATAACCGCGCTATAGAGAAGAAAAAAAAGTCTCTCCATAACGGATCATTTAGACTTTTTCTGTTTCGCGCTCAATATAGAGAATGCGTCCGCAGTGGGGGCAGTTAACAATTTCATCTCCCCTGATTACCTCAGAATATGTTTTATCATTAAGTTTCATATGGCACCCGTAACATGCCTGTTTTTTCACAGGTACGACTGCCGTATTTCCTGCCCAAATGCGAATTTTTTCATAAAATGAAAGTACTTTTTGTTCAATATTTCTAATCAATACTTCTCTTTTTTCAAAAAGTTCTGCTTTGCTTTGTTCTATTTGGGACTTCTCCACATTCACCATTTCAACTACAGCCTGAAGTTCGTTTGCAAATTGTTTTACTTTCTCATTTGCTTCATCAAGAAGTGCTTTTTTGGTTTCATTAATTTTTTGAAGTCTTTCAATCTCTTCATTGGCAAAAGTCATCTTTTCTTTAGCAATATCCTCTTCCAAAGAAAGTGCTTTCATCTCTTTTTCTGTAGAAATCTCTTTGGACTTCTTAACATTTAGAGTAAGTTGGTTATTGATCAGCCTAAGCTGCTCCTCAAACGTTCTTATTTTTTCTTCATTGTTGGCAATAGCTTTTATAAGCTCATCGGCTTCACTTTGTGCTGCATCAATTTTCTTTTTTGCTTTAGTAACTTTTTTATCTGCAGCCTCAAGTTCGGGTCTATAACTATCAATCGTTCTGTCATTCTTTGCAAGCTCAATAAGCTCTCTTAAACGTTTATTCACTCTTGGTCCTTTTGGAGTTTAGGGGGTTTGGCCATGTCTTATATTGATTCAATATGAAATGGATTTTTCGAATGTGAAATTATAACCAAAAGAGGTAAAATTTTCAACTCTTCAGCTAAAATCTCCTCAAAAAACCGTTCGCTTTCATAATGTCCTATATCCACCATCATCAAATTTTCGCTCATTGCTTTCATGGCATCATGATACTTAATATCTCCGGTAAGAAAACAATCTGCCTCAACCGTATCCATTAAAGAAGCTCCTGCTCCTGTCGTAAGGGCTATGGAATTGATAATCTCTTTTTTCCCTACAACTTTGAGTATCGGCAAAGATAATTTCTTTTTAAGCAGCGTCAAAAGAGCCTCATAACTCCACTCTCCTTTTGCAATGCAAACAAATGGGTTTTGTTCCGCAAGGCTAAAACCCAAAATCTTTTCAAAAACATATCTGTTAAGATGTGTTTGATCAAAATTGGTGTGCATTGCTATAAGCGATTGTTTTTTAAGAATCAGCTTTTCAAGCAGGTTTGAAGGGTATCTGGCAA
>JAUPLS010000098.1 GCA_030836805.1 Campylobacterota bacterium
AAAAGGTTGGGCAGCATTCTGGCTTCGTCACTTCCTGCAAGCGGCGTATCAAGTCTTTGGCGGCCCACCTTGAAGGTTGTATTGTCTTTTTTGAAGTTTGCATACAACTCACCCAGAAAAGTGTACGAATCGTAACCGTCTCCAAAAAGTGAAGGATCATAACTGGTTGTTTCCGTTGCACTGCCATGAATATCAACTTTATTGGTAGAATACGCCTTCGCTCCGATGCTCAATCCATACCACGGTGCAGTTTCATACCCGAAGTATCCGCCAACCGCTAATGAGTTACGATTTTTTGTAGCACCGACATTATAGGTTCTATCGATATAAAAAGTTCGCAATACTCCAGAAATCTCACCCTCTGTTAGAGCCTCTTCCAGTGTTTCAGCTGCCATAGCGCTACACGAAAGCGTAGCTATTGTAACCAAACTTAACGCAATCTTTCTCATATTTCCTCCTAATCAATTTTGATACACCCATTATGAGTGTTAAAAATAGCATTAACATAGCACGGGATAAAAAATAGGTAGAAAACCAAAGTGGTGTATAGTTTTGTTACAATATAATGGAAGAGTTTGTTTATTTGATACGTTTGAGCCTATAGCCAACCCCCTTAAGGCTCTCTATGATATCCTCTTTAAGAATTTGTCTGACCCTGTGTACTTCTGCTCGAATTGTGGCATTGTCTATATCGTTTCTGTCCCAAACATCATAACGAAGCATATCAAAATCAACAATTTTTTCTATATTTGAAGCAAGCAGTTCAATAATCTGAGCCTGTTTGGGCGTAAGCGTCTGTTCCTCGTTGTCAAAAAAAAGCCGCTTGTTTTGCAAATCATAGGTATACATTTTGCTGATTTTGACATGATTTTTTGACGTGATATCCGCCATTTTAAGCAAACGGTCTATATGTAGTGTAAGCTCTTTAAGGTGAAAAGGTTTTTTAAGATAATCATAGCACCCAAGTTCATATGCTTTGCTGATCTGCTCTATTTGGGTGATTGCCGAGATAAAGATTGTCGGAATGTATCTTTTGTCATTTTGGAGTTTTTCAAGCAAAGAAAGCCCATTCATCGAAGGTGTATTGATATCAAGGATTAAAAGATCATACTCATTTTGACTGATCATTTCATAAGCTTCCATGCCGTCTTCGCTCATCTGCACAAGATAGCCGGTTTGGGCTAAATACTCTGCTATGGCACTTTGAAGCATCTTTTCATCTTCAAGTAAAAAAACTGTCATAAGGGTACCTTTTTGAAATAGTAAGTAAAAGTAGTGAGCTCGTCACTTGAAACAACCTCGATTTTGATATTTTCTTTCTGACAGATTCCGCCTACGATCTCTAAACCCAAACCAAATCCGCCTGCCTTGGTCTCCTCTTGATGGAACGCTTCAAATATCTGCTTTGTATTTTCTATTTTTTTAGAGTGAGTAGAACATTTTAGGACAGCTGCCCCTTCCGCTTCATGCAATTCAATCCATATATCAGTTGATTTTTTGGCATACTTAATGGCATTTGAAAGATTATTGTCTATAATCCGCTGCAACTCTATCTCATTAAAATAGATTATGATATTTTCATTAATTTCTTCCTGGATTTTGTGTCCATTGCCTACGGCAATCTCTTCAAAAAATACGATACGTTCATGTAAAAATGAAGAAAAATTGATCCATTTCTTATCGTATATAATACGGTCTTTTTTAACCATATAACTTAGATCATCATAAATATTGGCGATCATCTTGCTTGCCGCTTCGATCTTGGAAAGATAATTGTTTTGACCGTATTTCATTTTGTAGATATCTATATGTGTCATGATCACAGCCAAAGGCGTATTGATCTCATGGATAGAATGCTTGATAAAACTATCCTGTATGCTCACAAGTTGTTCGTTGTACTCCATCTGCCTTTGCAGTTTTGCAGTTTTTTCCAAAACCTTCTTTTCCAAAGAGGCATTGAGCCTTTTGAGTTCATAGTTTCTTTGATGCACGGCACTTACCATTTCATTGACATACTCGACCAAAATATGAAATTCTTTGAAGTAGATTTGTTTCTTGTCGATCACAATATAATGTTCGACAGATTTTTTAAAAAAATCTCTAAAAGTATCTATCTCGTTGCGAATGATTCCGTTAATTAATTTCATCCCCGCAAAAGCAAAACCAAATAAAATTGTAGCAAGCGTCAAAATCTCCATCATGTATTTGATCAAACGTTCTTTTAAGATGCGTTTTCTTTCCATCATAAGATCTTCGATCTCATCAAGATAAACCCCTGTTCCAACAAGCCAACCCCACGGACTAAACATTGTAACATAAGAAATTTTTTCAGAAAGTTCTTTTTTGACCGGATTGTCCCAAAGATATTCAACATATCCTCCGCCGCTTTTAGCTTTTTGGATAAGCTCTTTAAGTATGCTGAACCCCTTCGCATTCTCAAGTTCAGCCATTTTTTTTGCTAAATTTTTAGGTTTATTTGGATCGGAGATGCTTGCCCCATCAAGGGTATAGATAAAAATATAGCTGCTGCTGTTTTTTTTGCTAAAAAGATGTTCAATAGAACTGACTATCCTCTCTTTGAGCATTTCTTGATCTTGGATTTTTGATCTGCTATATTCATAGCGAATATAAGTTAAAACCCGCTCTGCTTCGTCTTGAATATGTTGTTTTTGGGCTGTTAAATAATTTTGGCGCAAAAGCACCTCTTCTTGTTCAAAATCTCTATATTCTTCAAAAATCACAAGAAAGGTAAAAAGGATTGCAAAGAGAAAAAGAATCATCACCCCATACAGGTTGATTGCGCTCAAACTGACCTTTTGAAAATATCTTTTCATTCTCTTCTTGACCGCGCCTTTGTTTGATCAAATTATGATTTTATTGACTACATTTAGCCCAAATCCGCTTAAGCCTACAAATTCAGTCTCTTTGTTTGTTGTAAGAAGGTTGATGTTTTTGATGCCGAGATCTTTAAGTATTTGTGCTCCCACCCCAAACTCTTTGGCTTGTTCGTGAGAAATGGTTTTAGTATCCAGAAAAACCAGCGTTCCGCCATTGGTTTTCAGGTACTCCATAGCGTTATGCAGGGTATTAAAACGTTTGTCGTCCAATATCAGATCGATATCAGAGCCGATATTATGAAATTTTACATTGGATGTCTCATGCACTTTGTAAAACTGTACAACTGTATGTATTCTATCAAGATGATCCACGTAAGTCATCTTTTTTACTTTTGTACCCCTAAGTTCACTCTCTTCAGAAGAGAGACGTTTGATGAGTTGTTCATTTGCCAATCTATACTCAACGATATCAGAGATATAAACGATGGGCAAATCGTGCTTTGCAGAAAAAGCTTTCAGGTCATCCATTCGCGCCATTGTGCCGTCATCTTTGATGATCTCGCATATTACCGCTGCGGGAGCTAAGCCTGCAAGCTTACAAAGGTCGACCGACCCCTCAGTATGGCCGGTGCGCACCAACACCCCGCCATCCTTTGCAATCAGGGGAAAAATATGCCCAGGGCGTACAAAGTCTTCTGCGGCGGTCAAAGGATGGGCAAGCTTAGAGATACAATCATCTCTTTCATGCGCAGAGATACCTGTTGTAGCTGTTTTCGAATCTATAGAAACCGTAAAAGCTGTTTCATGATTTGAGATGTTGCGGCTCACCATGGGTGCAAGATCAAGTTTGGCAGCTATCTCATTTGTGATGGGGGTACAGATAAGCCCCCTCGCCTCTTTTGCCATAAAATTCACCATTTGCGGGGTAGAAAATGTTGCCGCATAGACCAAGTCCCCCTCATTTTCGCGGTCTTCGTCATCCATCATGATGACCATTTTTCCATGCTTGATATCCTGCATAGCCTTTTCTACCCTCTTTATCGCATCCTGTGACATTTTATATTCTCCAACTTACTTTACATTTTTTATTATAAAATTTATTAATTATAAAAAACATTATACCTTTTTGCACTTTATTTCACAACTTTTATCATTTTTTCACAGATAGGTCTTGACAAGCGTGTTTCTTTGGGGTATAATGCCGTCCACATAAGCAATAAAACTTATGAAGATTGGGGTATCGCCAAGCGGTAAGGCCTCGGTTTTTGGTACCGATATTCGGGGGTTCGAATCCCTCTACCCCATCCACTAGGATTTTTCAAATCCTTCTTTTTTTTCATTTGTCGCGGGATAGAGCAGTTCGGTAGCTCGTCGGGCTCATAACCCGAAGGTCGTCGGTTCAAATCCGGCTCCCGCAACCAATCACAAATCTTTTAAAACCTACTTTTTATAAAATTTCATCTAAATCGCACTTATTGTTTGAATTGGCGTGTTTGATCTTGGATCGCTGTCTTTTTGTTGCAGCAGTATGGGCAAAATCATAGCTATACTCTTTGGTGATCGCATCTTTATTTCTTTGGATCTCCCTGCATATGGCTGAGGGATGTACCCCTATAGATTCTACTATCTCTTTTTGCTTCCATCCTCTGTATAAGTTCAAATACATTTGGCACTCTTTTGATAAAGAGGTCAATGAATGCGAACAAGAAATCTATGGTATCGAGTTAAAGGATTTTACTCTGTTAAAAAATTAGGCTATCTTTTAG
>JAUPLS010000099.1 GCA_030836805.1 Campylobacterota bacterium
ATCTCGTTTTGTAACTGATTTGCCCTCCAGTTACCCTTATTGCTATTAACCAAAATCACGACACTGTAAAGCTTTCCTGCCCTATTTTTAACATACCCTGCAATGTTTTTCACGCGCTTAAGTGTACCTGTTTTCATCCATGCATGCTTACTGACTATCGTGCCGCCAAAACGTCTTTTAATCGTACCATCCACCCCGGCGATGGAGAGTGTATCCTTCCATCTTTCCCCATATCTCATATAGGCATCCTCCAAAATGTCCGACAAAAGTTTGGCATTAAGTTTTGAAGTTCGCGAAAGGCCACATCCGTTATCGATCACCAAAGCTCCGCCATACAAAACTCTTTCACTTTTCAAAATATTTGCAATAGCACTTCTTCCTTTGCTGAGCGTGGCAGGAGCGCCATACATTTTTGCTCCGAGCAAAAGTAAAAGGTGGCGGGCATAAAGGTTGTTGCTGTCTTTTGCTGTAGTTGAAACGATCTCTTCAAGGGTTTGTGAATAATGCGTAAAAAGGACGTGGGCAGTAGGAGGAACCTTTTCCAATTTAAGGCCTCCTTGCACTTTTATCCCTTGCATGCGAAGGGCATCTTTAAGTGCATAATAAAATGATTTATACGGTTTTGTAATTACTTGGGAAATCCTGCGTTCTCCGCATCGTTGAGATATTTTTCCATGCAGCAAAACAGAAGGAACCGTTTCAGTTTTGTCTATTTTAACGATCGGCCATGAATATCTGCCCTCACAAGGCGCATTCACTCTTTGCAGGTGATTGACAATCTTATAGCTGTAGTCAACGCTTTCTTGGGTTACGCTGTTTTTATTCGGCGCTACGCAAATGGTGCTGATACGCTCGTTAAACATCATTGCATCGGGCATTGCATTGTATGGGCTGTAGATATTTTCATCAAATCCGGAGGTGTCCTTATTGCCTACTTTGAAATAACTGCGGTCTATAAGAATATTTCCTGCAATCTTTCGTATGCCTCTCTTGCTTATCTCGTTAACAATTTTTGGCAAATCGTCCGAAGAGAGAGTCGGATCCCCGAAACCTTTCACCACCAAATCTCCATACAATACCCCGTTTTTAAGAACACCCGTTGTATAAAATTGTGTGGGCCAGCGGTAATCAAACCCCAAATTTAAAACAGAAGCATAGGTTGTTGCCACCTTAATGACAGAAGCGGGCGTCATGGCCTTTTCGGCACTATAAGAAGCCACCACATCGCCGCCTACTTCTTTAATGTAGATACCCACTTCATTTTTTGAGATGCCGGATTTAGCTATATGTTTTTGTACTTCGGACGGAAGTGTTGCATGCAAACAAAAAGTGATAGCCAAATAGATAATGATGTGTTTCAACTTCTTTCCTTGTAAGCCGCCAATAGTCTTTGCATCGCTTCTTCCAAAACGATCCTTGATGTTCCCACATTCAAGCGCATAAATCCTTTTCCGCTCTCGCCAAAACTCATCCCGTCATTCAAGCCAAGTCTTGCTTTCTTCACAAAGAAATCGACCAACAAAGCTTGGGACAGATCCAGCCCCCTGCAATCAAGCCACATTAAAAAAGTAGCTTCTGTAGCGACTGCCTTGATGGGCAATGCGTGCTCTTTTAGGAATGTTTTAACAAATGCTATATTGGCAGCCAAATGTTTTTTGAGTGCCTCAAGCCATTCATCTCCATCCGTATAGGCCGCCATGAGTGCTTCGATACCAAAAGGATTACCATTGCTCAGTCCTAATTTGGCTTGTTCGGCCAAATAAGCCTTGCGTGCTTTTTTTCCCGCAATAATAGCATAAGAGGTGTTAAGTCCAGCCACATTGAATGCCTTGGAGGGTGCATTAAGGACAATGCATTTTTCAGTCATTTTTTCGAATGATCCCAAAGGATAGTGTTTCTTTTTATACACAACATCTGCATGAATTTCATCGGCAACGATCAATACATCATATCGGATGCAAATCTCTATCATCTCTTCAAGCTCTTCTTTGCTCCATGCTCTTGTAGTAGGATTATGGGGGGAACAGAGCAAAAAAATCTTTGCCTCTTTTGCTTTAGCCTCGAAATCATTAAAATCTATCTCATACTTGCCATCGCTGTAACGCAAAGTATTGTCTAATATCCGACGTTTTTTTCTGCGGACAGAAGCAGCAAATGGGGGATAAAGCGGTGTTTGAATAAGGATGCTGTCTCCTTCTTTACTATAAGCACCGAGTGCAAAGTTGATCGAAGACACTACGCCATAAGCAGGAACAATCCATTCTTTTTCAATCTTCCAATTAAAACGTTTCTGCATCCAAATCTGGATCGCTTCATAATACGCTTCAGGATAGCTCGTATAGCCATACAGGGGATGCAAGGCTCTCTTTTGTATCGCACCCTGAACACATTGAGGGGATGCTAAATCCATATCAGCTACCCAAAGAGGAAGCAAATCGTTCGTGCCAAATTTTTGTTTGGCTTCATCAAATTTGACACTGTAAGTTCCACTACGGTCTATGGCTTCAAACCATGGCATCTTTTCTCTTTTCCCAAACCGTCATCTGCGCAATTGTATGCTGATGTTTTCTGGCCGTCTCCTGTATAACAAAAGGTACCTCTTGAATGTCAATAAGCTCAAAATAGGGGGCCAGTATCTCTTTAAGGCCCTCTAAAGTAGTTATGCTTTCCCCGTCTTTTTTGTATCCGCCTATCCATTTCTCTTTGGGCGTAAATTCTTCTTCCCAGCTATAAGGAGAGGTAAGGATAAGCAATCCTCTTTCATTAAGCCTTTTAGCTACAGAATCTAAAAACTTTTCAGGGTCATAAAGCCTGTCTATAAGATTTCCTGCAAAAATAAGATCAAACCCTTTAAAAATAGGCTTAAGATTGCAAGCGTCAGCTTGCCAGAAAACTACTTTGTGCCGCTCTTTTTCCAAATCAAAGGTTTTAAGATTTATTTCGTAAAATTGTTCCAGCTCCCCTTCTGTAGGCATACTGTAACGCGATACACCGTTTTCTTTAAGAGCCTGCGCATATTGAATAAATCGTGCAGAAAAATCCACGCCTACGACCTCATCAAATCCCCGCGCAAGCTCAAAACTGCTTCGTCCCATGGCGCACCCGACATCAAGTGCTCTCCGTTTGGGCTTATTCTTCATATAATCTAATGCTCTACTCGCGCAGTTTGCAGGATAGTTTTCAACCCCCAAAACATTTTCGCCCCACCCGAAATGACAATACTGGGAAACGGCTCCGTCTCTGCTATAGACACCCATATGGGAGGGCTCCTCATAATTGCTTTGAACATACCTAAATCCGGCAAACTGATAAAAATGCCTCCTAAAAGCATAACGGCTTTTTTGTGTTGCCAGGTTTCCGCAACTAATCCAAGAACCACCCTTGATAAGGTTATGTTTTCCATCGTAAGTGGGCACGGTAAAATCATCATAGATCGGATGCACCTTAAAGCCTTCAAAAGGATAGATGGGTGTACGTGTCCACTGCCATACATTGCCAATCACATCATAAAAGCCATGATGCTCATGCCTATCTGCCGGAACGCAGGATGCGAAGCCTTCCAGATTGATATTTGCAGGGGCCTTCCCTTTCCATGCTACCGGCGAAGGCACCCGGGTAAATTTTCGTAATCTTGCATATTCATCTTCGGTTGGCAAAGTCAGCTCGATACCTATTTTTTCACTCTTCCAGGCACAAAAAGCTTCAGCCTCGAGATAATTAACCTCTGCGGGCCAACCAAGAGGCAATTCTATCTCTTTTGTGAGCGTTCGCAGCCTATAGCCACCTAAAGTTTTTCTCCAAAACCGTGGAAATTTTACACCCACATATTCTTTCCACTGTGCTCCTTCTTGACTCCAATACTTTTCCTGATCGTATCCATTGTCTTGGACAAATTCAAGAAATTCACCGTTGGAAACCAGAAATTTGGACGCCTTGAATGATGGCACCCTGATCTGATGTTCACCGTACTCATTGTCCCATCCATACAGCTTGGCATCTTGTTTTTTTCCAATATTTACTATGCCGCCGCGAACCTGTTTTAACTCATTTTGCAGCAACATACCCCCATCTTTGCATATCTCCCATTGATGCTTTTCCTGTACAGACCTTAAAGGAAGTTGCCGTATCAATACTGCTGAAGTTTCAAGATGGATATTTTCATGCTCTATCCCCATCAGTATCGTCCACCAAGGAGATTTCCAGGCAATAGGCAACTCTAGAGGGAGCGTGTCTATAAGCGCAGAAACAACTTCATAGACTTTGTCGCGGTAGTCTTGGACCTGCGATACTGCAGGCCAATTATAGTGTGTTTCATCCAAATCATCCCAACTCATCTCGTCTACGCCTACAGCAAAGATAGCTTCAAGCTTTGCATCTATGCGCTTATCAATCAATTTGGCAAGTTTAAGTTTATTAATAAAAAAAACAGCTGTATGGCCATAGTAAAAAATAATGGGATGACGAAGAGGATCCGCTTTTTGATAAAATGCTTTTTCGTCTGAAACCACATCAAAAAGAGACTCATAGCGCTTATAGCACATGTGAAAATAAGTTTTTATTTCTTGGCGTTTTTTCTCGCTATCATTTCCTACAAGCAGCGGCATCCTCAACATATATAAATCCCCTTAGATGATTTTGAAGACAAAAAGTCTGTGCTTAAAAATCTGCTTTCTCTTTGGCACTTTCAATCATAGAGATAAAAATCGTATAAAGATTTGCCGCCACAGCACCGATAACCAGTCCTGTTGCCATAGATTCATTGCCATAAAATTTAAAGACGAAAAAAGCTGGGACAAGATGCGAGTCGGCCGCCAATGAAGATTCGTACAAAAATGCCGCTGATGTCGTTAAAGACATCAGTGTAAAAAAAATATAAAAAACTTTACCCCAATTCATCCACGGCTCCTTTAAATTTAACCCAAAAACAAGTTGTGACGTATCCTGTTCATACATTTGATGCATTTGTTTTTATTCTTTTCTTCTTGCAGACAGGCAAAGCCCATCTGCAATTCATCTCACTAAAGCTTCGGCTTTGCCGAGATAAAAAAATGCTTTTAAATTATAACGTACCTTGTTCATACATGGAACGCATTTTTTCTTTTTCTTTTTCTCTTTTGAGTTTTTCGGTTTGTTTTGCACGATACTTATTGACATCAAAACCAGTCCAGATGACTAACTGTGCGGCTACAAAAACAGAACTATATGTTCCGACTGTAACTCCTACTAGCATTGGGAAGCTAAAGCTGTGCATAATCTCTCCGCCAAATAAATAAAGGGTCAGCACTACGAAGAAAACAGTCAAAGATGTAAGCAAAGTTCTTGACAAAGTCCTAGAAACTGCTTCGTTGATGATCTTTTTGAAATCTGTCTCTTTGCTTTCGTTTATATACTCTCTTACTCTATCAAATACAATGATTGTATCATGGATAGAATAACCCAAAATTGTCAAAATTGCCGCAATAGTTTCTATGTTTACGTCTATATCAAACAAGGATATAGCTCCTATAGTGATCACAATATCATGCAATAGTGCCACTACTCCGGCAAAAGCAAAACGGAATTCATATCTAAAAGTAATGGAAAGTAAAATAACTCCAAGTGCGAGCATAAATGCGCTCAAGCCTTTTGTGCGCAGCTCATCACCAACTTTTGGACCGACCATATCCACTTTACGGATCTCAAAATTTCCGGTTCCATTAAGCACTTCTTTGACTATATCTGTCATATCGCGATCGACTTTTTGTTCCAAAGTCGGGGTTTTTATGACAACTTCGCCCTCATTTCCAAAAGGAGTAACCGAAGCTTTTTCAAATAGCGGGTCTTGAACTAGTTTTTGACGAATAATGTCAACCGGCGGGGTAGTGTCATATTTAACTTGAACTACCGTACCGCCGGCAAAATCTATCCCAAATGCCAACCCTTTTGTAAAAACCAATACAATAGCAACAAAAAAAGCCACTATTGAAAGGAAAAAGAAGATCTTGCCTTTTTCTAAAATATCATAAACTTTAGTGTGCGACTTAAATATTTCCATATTATTTACTCTCCTCTATGCCAAACCAGTGACGATAAGTTTTAGCTTTTTCAAGTTT
Source organism: Campylobacterota bacterium (assembly GCA_030836805.1). Classification (GTDB taxonomy): domain Bacteria; phylum Campylobacterota; class Campylobacteria; order Campylobacterales; family Sulfurovaceae; genus Sulfurovum. The sequence goes on from JAUPLS010000099.1 coordinate 6,093, forward strand.
TGGCATGAGCATTAAATATACTCCGTAAGTGCCCAAAATAGCTGTCAACATAGATGCCATAATCCCTATACTAAGTGTCAAAGCAAAGCCTTTAATGGCACCTGTTCCATAAGCATACAACACTACACAAACTAAAATTTGAGTTACATTTGAATCCAAAATTGCACGCATTGCTTTATCGTAACCTTCTTTTAAAGCTTTACGGATACTTACCCCTTGGTGCAGCAATTCTCTTACCCTTTCGTTAATTATGATATTAGAATCTACCGCAATACCCACAGTAAGTACAATTCCTGCCATTCCAGGCAAGGTCAAAGTAGCTCCAAATAATGACATAACAGCCAAGATTAAAAAGATATTTACGATCAGAGCCGCATTGGCAATCATCCCTGCAATACGATAATAAACCATCATAAATATAAATACAGACAAAAAGCCGACAGCAAGCGCCATTGAGCTAGCCTTAATACTATCGGCTCCAAGACTTGGTCCTATGCTTCTTTTCTCTTCTATTTGCGCTGGAGCCAACAATGCTCCTGAGCGAAGTGCTATAGCTATATCGTGGGCCTCTTGTTGGGTAAAATTACCAGATATTTGGCCTTTGCCGCCACCTATTCTCTCATTAATGACAGGGGCAGAATAGACTTTATTATCTAAAACGATAGCCATTCTCTTGCCAACACTTTTGCCAGAAAAATCACCAAAAATTTTTGCGCCTACGCTATTTAGTGCAAAATTAATTATTGGCTGATTACTTTCATTATAGCCTACACTGGCATCTGTGAGCATTGAACCATCTAAAATTGGTATCTCTTTTAAGAGATATTTTTCAGGGGTTTTCACATCGTTTAATATCACATCTCCATACTGGGCCGCTTCAACTTCACTCATCGTCAAAACCCTGGCGGCTCTATCTTCATCAACAGCCATCATTTGGAGGCGTGCTGTTTTAGCTATCAGTTCTCTAATTCTTTGCTCATCTGCTGGAGTTTTTACACCTGGAATTTCCACAAGTATCTTATCTTCCCCTTGTTTTGCAACTATCGGCTCTGCAAGCCCAAATAAGTCCAAACGACTTCTAATCGTTTCTACTGCTTGAGATACAGCATTTTTCTTTGTTCTTTCGATCTCTTCCGGTGTTAAAGCAATTATGAAATTAAGATCATTTTGTGTTAATTTTATTCCTTCTAGCTCTTTTTGTACAATTGTTTTAAATTTAGACACATCATCGCCATCAAGAAGTTCAAACGTAATTTTTTCTCTCTCTTCTATATGCAAACCATCAAAAATAATCTCTTCATCGTCCAATATATACTTTACGCTCGCTGCTATGGATTTCAATTTTGATTCAATGGCGACCTCACTCTTAACGCCAAGGAGCATATGAAGCCCCCCTTGCAAGTCAAGCCCGAGAGTGATTTTTTTACCGCTTTGGCTTTGCATCAAAGAAGGAATAGAAAATACCACGCCGAAAATAAGCGCAAAGACAAAAAGTATTACCCTATAATTAAGCGTTTTCATTGCCTGTTTCAACCTTTTTTGCCACAAAAGCTCTATCTAGTTTGACAATGGTGTCGTCATTTAGCTTGATTTTGATAAAATCTTCTTCCGGTTTTACAATCTCAGCGATAAGACCGCCGCTGGTGATAATCTTATCCCCCTTAGCGAGGCTTTCAAGCATTTGCTTGTGTGCTTTTTGCTGTTTTTGCTGCGGCCTGATAATCAAGAAATAGAAAATCGCAAATAAAATGATCAATGGTAAAAATGAACCAATCATGCTACCTTGTTCTGCTCCCATAGGAATCCTTTTGAGTAATTTTTTTAAAATGAGCCAATATTTTAACACCTTTGTACTAACAAGAGGCTTTTTGATAGCCCTTTTGGGATCTTTGTTCATCTATCTTGATGCATGGGGCATTTCATCTCCCGCGCTCAATACCGTATGCGGGATTACAACTCTGTATTTTCTACTCAAAGAAGAACAAAAGGTATGGTTTTGGGCAGGATTTTTTATAGGTATTTTTTGGTTTTGGTGGATCAGCCTTAGTTTTAAACACTATGGTATGATCTGGGCAATCCCCCTTAGCATTTTGATTGTTTCTCTCATATACGGTCTGCTCTTTTGGTCTATAGCCTTTATTGCAAACAAAATTACCGCCATGCCGCCTGTTTACTATCCCATCCTTTCTTTGGCCATTAAAGCATTTGGACTTTTAGGACTAAGCTATATTCATCCTTTTGGCTTTGATTGGCTAAAGCCTGAATTGATGTTCACCAACAGTTATCTGGGAATTCAAAAATGGCAATTTGCATTCATTGTTTTGTCTCTTATGCTTACGATAGCAAAGAAACACCCTGCCTATTTGTTCTTTATACTTTTTTCATATCAGCCCGACAACCATCTATCCCACCATATCCCTTCCGATATACAGATAACGCACACACAAGTTCACGTGGGAGACAAATGGAAAGAGACTTTACACCCACGGCAGTTTAAAGCTTTTTTTACCCTCATAGATGAAGCCATTCATGCAAAAAAATCCCTTATCATCCTGCCTGAGTCTGTGTTTCCTGTTTTTTTAAACCACTCCCCGGATCTACTTGAGGAACTAAAAAAGAGGGCACAAAAAATAAACATCGTCACGGGCGCGCTTTATTGGGATGGAAAGGTGCCTCATAACTCTGCTTATATCTTTACAAAGAATGGGGTTCAAATAGCCAACAAAGTACTTCTCGTACCTTTTGGCGAAAGCAATCCTCTTCCTGATTTTTTAAGCAATTGGGTCAATGAAGTTTTTTATGATGGTGCAGTAGATTATCAGGCAAGCAAAGAGATGACTGATTATATTATCCAAAACAATACCTATCGCAATGCCATCTGTTTTGAAGCGACCAGTGAAAAACTTTACGAAGGAAACCCCAAGCAGATGATAGTTCTAAGCAACAACGGCTGGTTCGTTCCTTCCATTGAGCCCTCGCTCCAAAAGATTTTGCTACAATACTATAGCAAAAAATACGGCACTACCATCTACCATAGTGTGAATATGTCCAATGCCTATATGGTTAAAGAAGGAAGAGTGACAGAAATCTAAATAATTGGATATACATTTGATGCAAAAGGATAACCTCATGAAAAATACTACGAAATTTTGGGCCGCTCCCATTAAAGGCTATCAATATATTTCAAAAATGCTGCCGGCAAATTGCCGTTATTATCCAACTTGTTCAGAGTATGCCAAATGGCAGTTTGAATTTAATGCGCCCCATAAGGCTCTCATGGCAAGCACCTTGCGTATACTTCGCTGCAATCAACTCTTTGCCGGAGGCATAGATTATCCGCTTGTCAACTTCACTCCCCCAAAAACGATTAAGTCGCTTAAACCTGCTCAATGTGCTCACAAAATCAACATACGCTATTGGCTTGTACCCAAAGATAAACAACATTACTATGTGATCAAACAATTTTCTTCAAGCAAAAACCCCCTCTAGCCTCCCTTTTACTCTTTTTTAACAAAATATGTGGCATACTCAGCCCCCACTATTCTACAGAAGGATTTTACATGTCACTCATACTTCATTCCCCCCTTGATATGCATTTGCATCTAAGAGACGAGAAGATGCTCGAAAACATCGCGCAAGCAAGCGCACATACGTTTTCAGGGGGGCTGATTATGCCCAATCTTGTACCACCCGTGAGTAGCAAAGAAGAGATCATCGCATACAAAAATCGTATTTTAAAAGCTATTGGAAAAGAAAAATTCATACCTTATATGACACTTTTTTTCAAATCCACATACGATAAAACTTTTTTGGAGAGCGTGCGTGATGAAATTACAGCAATCAAGCTCTATCCTGCGGGCATCACAACCAATTCCGAAGGCGGAGTAAGCGGTTTTGACATAGAAGAATTACGTCCCACACTTGAAGCAATGAGCGAACTTGGCATCCCTTTGTGTGTCCATGGAGAAACGGGCGGTTTTGTAATGGACAGAGAAGCAGAATTTGTAGCTATTTATGAAAAACTTGCTTTGGCTTTTCCGGAACTCAAAATTATCATGGAACATATTACTACCAAAGAGAGCGTAGAAGCACTCGAAAAATTTGAAAATCTTTATGCAACCATTACTGTACATCATCTCATGATTACCCTTGATGATGTTGCGGGCGGAATGCTTAGGCCGCATCTTTTTTGCAAACCCATTGCTAAACGGCCACAAGACAGAGAAGCATTGCTTAAAGTGGCTCTAAACGCTCATCCCAAAGTCATGTTTGGTTCGGATTCTGCACCGCATCCCCAGCACGCCAAAGAGTCATGCGGCTGCGCAGCAGGTGTTTTTACTGCACCCATTGCCCTTCAAGTGCTTGCCGAACTCTTTGAAAAAGAGGGGTCATCGCAAGAAAAACTTCAAGCCTTTGTCTGTGGCAATGCACAAAAAATCTATGGGATCACGGCTCTACCCAAAAAAGTCGTTTTAGAAAAAAAACCATTTAAAGTACCTCAGCTCTATGGCGGAGTGGTCCCAATGTATGCAGAAGAAGAAATTGCCTATTCTATCAAAGAGGTCCACAATGGACAGTAACGAAATTTTTACATCACATCCAAGAGGCTTTTTTGTAGTTTTGCAGCAAAACAGCTTGTTGCCTGTTAATGCAACCCAAAAGGAACTTGTATGATAGCAAACAGCATTGAAGAACTTATCGGCAATACCCCTTTAGTCAAGATCAACTCACTCTCTAAAACAAGCGGTGCAACTATTTTGGGAAAATGTGAATTTATGAATCCCACGTCTTCGGTAAAAGACAGAATTGCCTTCAATATGATCAATGAAGCACTTAAATCCGGAGAGATCAACAAAGAGACTACCATCATAGAGCCTACCAGTGGCAATACGGGCATTGGGCTCGCTGCCATATGTGCAGCCAAAAAAATGAAGCTTATTCTAACGATGCCTGAGTCTATGAGTATTGAAAGACGAAAGCTGCTTGCACACTTGGGAGCCAAACTAGTTCTTACTCCCGCCTCCGAAGGAATGGGGGGCGCCATCGCCAAAGCCGCTCAACTGGAAAAAGAATTAAACAATGCCAAAGTTTTGCAACAGTTCAACAATCCAAACAATCCTGATATTCACAGAAAAACCACTGCACTTGAAATATTGCGTGATACTAAAAATAGTGTAGATATTTTTGTTGCGGCTGTAGGAACCGGCGGCACATTAACAGGAACCTCAGAGATTCTCAAAGAAAAAATCCCCCTGCTTCAAGCTGTTGCGGTTGAACCGCAGGCTTCCTCTGTGCTTCAAGGCAAACCTGCAGGTCCTCACAAAATACAAGGGATTGGCGCAGGCTTTATACCAGAAATTCTTAACACCGATATTTATGATGAAGTCATTGCCGTAAGCAATGAAGATGCATTTGCTATGTCTAAAAAAATGGCACAAGAAGAAGGATTGCTTATAGGCATTTCAGCAGGTGCAAACCTTGTAGCTGCCAATCTGCTTGCCAATCGCCCACAAAATAAAGGAAAGACCATAGTCACTATACTTTGTGATACCGCGGAACGCTATCTTTCTACTGAACTTTTTGATGCTTAAACCACTACTTTTAGAAACCGTCAAGATGGAAGATGGGCAGATTTTTAATCTCTCTTACCATCAAGCACGTTTCGCTAAGACACAAAAGGCTCTCTTCGGAATTAAACACAGTTTGCATTTGTCAAATGTAATAGACGCACCCCAAAAAGGCCTCTATCGATGTCGCATTCTCTACAATGAAACGATACAAAATATTGAGTATATCCCTTATGTGGGCAAAGAGATACGTACACTAAAAATCATCTCTTCGAATCTTGACTATGCCTATAAATATGCAAATCGTGAACCGCTTTCGGCTCTGCTGGAAACAAACCCGGATGCAGATGAAGTTATTATTGAAAAAAAAGGGTTTCTTACTGACACAACTTCGGCCAATATTGCTTTTTACGACGGAAACAAATGGTATACCCCCTTAAACCCCTTGCTTCAAGGTACCACGATGACAAAGCTGCTTGATCAAGGTTTTTTGCATCAAAGAGAAATAAAAAAAGAAGGGCTGTCTGGCTATACACACGTGGCTTTAATGAATGCTATGATAGGATTTAAAATCATAAAAAATGTCAGCATTTTTTCATAAAGCAACCGAAAGGAAAAGTAAAAAATTATGAATCTTTTTCAGACCAAAGCGTATCGTAACCTTATCTCCGAACATCTTAGAAATACCATCAATTATCTGTTTAGTGAGGATCGGGAATTTGCGCTTGCCTGTGAAACAAAATACATTACCTTTGCCCCCGCACTGCCTACTGAAATCAAAAAGACATTTCGCGAAACAGTACTTTTTATCATTAGCGGATATACCTATGAAAGTGCTCGGCTAGAGGGAGATTTTTTTTCTTTTGAAGCAGGGTTCGGAAGTGAAAATTTTGGCTCAAAAGTCCATATTCCTTTACTTGCCATCAAACAAGTTTTTGTGGGGGACGTACCTATTGTGATCAATCTGGCAGAACCTGCCGCCAAAGAAGAGACTGATTCAAAGAGTACTTCAGCAGGCAGCTCGATGGAAGCATTGCTTAAAAATCCGGAAAATCAAAAACTTCTCAAAAAAAAGAGATAAGGATAGATACACCCTTATCTTAGCAGTGACCGCCCATGATAAAATCAACTACTTGATCTACATAGGCATTATGTTTATTCTCTTTAGAGTAAACAATATAAAAATTACGCTTCATCGTATAGCCTCTTAATCTTGCTTCAAAAAGTTCACCGGATGCGACATCATCGGCGATGGCAAATTTAGAAATAATCGAAACAACCGGATGGTTCACATCTTTTTTGCTTTTTTTAATTGCCTGAAGCACCGAGGTAGTATTACTTACTTCGCTCAGTACGTTGAAAGCTTTACAAGACACACCAAGCTCTTCAAAAACTTCAGTGATAACACGTCTTGTATGCGAGCCTTCTTCACGGCAAATCCAGCTATACTCATAGAGGTCTTCCGTTTTAACGATTTTTGGCAAAGGCACATTGCTTACGAGCACCAATTCATCCTCCAGCCACTCTCTGTAGATGAGATCATTATCAAAAATAGGTGATTCAATAAGCCCTACATCTAATTTTCTATCTTTGAGTTTTTCTATGATACTTTTGCTTAAATCCACACTCAATTGAATATCGTTATTAATCATCTTTCCGATACTGTTGAGACATTCGCCGGGAATTACATATGTTCCTATTGTATAAGATGCCCCCAATTTAAAAGTAATCTCTTTATTGATGATCTTAAGAATATCCTGCTCTGAAATATGGATCTCCTTTTCCAGCCTTGTGGCTATTTTATAAAGCTCTTCACCTTCATTGGTCAACTTGATACCGTTTTTTTTGCGCTCTATCACCCTGGTTCCCAAATATTTCTCTATAAATTTGATTTGTTGCGTTACCGCAGGCTGTGAAATACCTAATTTGGCAGATGCTTTAGAAAAACTTCTCTCTCTGGCTACTGTTAAAAAAGTTTCAATCTTTACAAAATCTTTTAACATCATTTTTCCTTATTTTTATATTAAATCTAAAACTATTGAAATCATTATATCAAATTATACTGAAATAACTACATAACAAAACATTATTTTATATGTTTGTTTGTCGGCTTTAATAATTTTCACGATATAATTAAATATAATCATGGGAGCATACGAAGTTTATGGAAAAGATTTTAAACGAACTTAATCCGTCACAGCGTGAAGCAGCAGAACACATAGATGGTGCAATGCTCATCCTCGCGGGCGCTGGCAGCGGAAAAACAAAAACACTCACTACAAGACTTGCCTATCTCATTGGAGAAATAGGCATTGATCCCATCAACACGCTTACGCTTACTTTTACCAATAAGGCTGCAAGTGAAATGCGAGAGCGTGCACTGAAACTAGTAAAAAATAAAGCATCTTATCCCCCATTGCTATGTACATTTCATAAGTTTGGTTTACTTTTTTTAAAATTCCATATTGAAAAGCTTGGAAGAAGCAATACCTTTGTTATTATTGACAGTGATGACAAAAAACGATTGCTTCGTTCTATCGCAAAAGAGTTGAAAATTGACCTTAATCTCTCCTTTGTTGCTTCTGAAATCTCAAAATACAAAAATTCTCTTCTGAGCGCACAGATTGTGAAGGAAAAAGCAGAACTTCCGGACTACAAAAAAGTAGCTGCCGTCTACGAACGCTATCAAGCCAATATCGAAGAGAACAATCTTGTTGATTTTGATGATCTTTTAATGCTTACCTATAAAATACTCGATGAAAATGAAGATCTTCGCAAAGAGACAAGTTTACGTTATCGATATATCATGGTTGATGAATACCAAGACACCAATGAATTACAATTTAGGCTTCTTGAGCATCTTGTGAGCGAACACGGAAATCTTTGTGTTGTGGGAGACGACGACCAGAGTATCTATGGATGGCGGGGAGCGAATATTCGCAATATTTTAGATTTTTCAAACCACTTCAAAAATACAAAAACGGTTAAACTGGAAACCAATTATCGCTCCACAGAGCCTATCCTTAAAGCAGCAAATGCCCTCATAGAACACAATTCAACACGATTGGGTAAAAAACTTTTCAGCCAGAGGGGAGAAGGCCCCGAAGTAAAACTGCTGCATTCACTAGATGAAGCCCATGAAGCCAAAGCAATCGCACAAGAAATTCATGCTCTGCTAGACAAAGGCGTCAATCCCGAAGAGATAGCTGTACTTTATCGGATCAATGCACTTTCACGTTCCCTTGAAGAAGGCTTCAGCAAAGAGGGGCTTGGATTTAAGCTAATAGGGGGTATGCGATTTTATGAACGTGCTGAGATTAAGGATATTATCTCCTACTTTAGAGTATTGGCAAATCCTCATGATGATTTTTCGCTCTTGCGTATTATCAACAAACCCAAAAGAGGACTTGGCAAAGCTTCTATAGAAAAACTTCAAAAAGCTGCTCACGAAGAAAAACTTTCACTTTATGCCTTCATCCAAAAAAATCTCAAAACAGAACTTCCTGCCATTATGAGCAAAAAAGTTGCACATACTTTACATATGCTCATGGAAGATATACATATTTTACAAGAAGAAATAAATGCCGCACTAGGAAACTTTATTACCCTTTTTGAGGAGCGTATCCGACTTAAAGATCATTATGCAGGCATGAGTGATGGATTTGACCGTATTTTAAATATGGATGAATTCTACGGATATTTTAGGGATTGCGTTATAAAAAATCCTGACCTTACCCTTGATGAGTTTCTGAACGACATTACGCTGCAAAGCGACCAAGATCAAGTCGAGGAAAATACTATTACCATCATGAGTATTCATGCGGCCAAAGGGCTTGAATTTGAGCATCTTTTTGTTATAGGGCTAGAGGAAGAGTTTTTTCCTTTGCTTGGCGAAGGATGCAACATGGAAGAAGAACGCCGGTTAGGATATGTAGCAATCACCAGAGCCAAATCTAATCTTACCTTGTGCTATGTTGATAGCCGTTTTTATAAAGGCCGTCGTAAAATGATAAACAAAAGCCGTTTCTTGGGTGAAGCAGGACTCATACAAGATGCGAGTCTCAAGATTACCAAAGCTTCTGCCTTTAAAAAAGGAGACCTTGTGAAGCACAAAATTTTTGGCATAGGGCGAGTGCAAGCTGCCAACAAATCGGGGAAAGAGTATAAACTCCTCATTAATTTTGGCGGAAACAAAAAAGAGATACTAAGCTCTTTTGTACAAACTATTTAAAGGACACAGGATGAACAAAGTTTTTCTTGTTTATTATCCATGAATCGTCTTTTTGTTGTCAACAAACCTATCTTCCGAAGTTCTAATAGCTATATGGGATACATCAAACATAAATACGGTACAAAAAAAGTCGGTTTTTCGGGCACATTAGACCCTTTTGCCACAGGATGCCTTATCGTTGCAACCGGACAATACACTAAACTTTTTCAGTATCTCAACAAAACCCCCAAAAGCTACAAAGCAACTTTATGGCTAGGAGCCAATTCGCCCAGTTTAGATATTGAAAAAGTTGATAGCATTCAGAGGGTGGCTCCTTTTAAAAAAGAACAAATTATAGAGGTACTGGACAGCCTTAAGGGAGAACTTACTTATTATCCCCCTATATTTTGTGCAAAAAAAATAGAGGGAAAACGTGCCTATGAGCTTGCACGGGACGGCAAAGAGGTAACACTTAAAACTATTACCTCCACCATTTACGATATTAAACTCATCAACTACAATCATCCTTTTGTACACTTTGAGGCTACTGTAAGCGAAGGCACATACATACGCAGTCTTGGCGCACTTATTGCAAATAGGCTTGGCGTAGACGGTACGCTCTCTTCTTTGCATCGCATCCATGAAGGAAAATTTATATTTGACGGAGAAAAAGCACTCAACCCCTTCGAATATCTTACTCTCCCTTTAAATATCTATACAGGGGATGATTCATATCTTGAATTGGGAAAGAAACTTCAAATAGAGTACTTTCAAACCAAAGAAGACGGTGAATATCTTATCGAAACAAAGCACTTCTTTGCTATTATAAAAATTAAGGACAAAGAGGCAACCTATAAACTTAATCGCATTGAAAAATTTGAGGATTTCCATGCATAGCATCAACGCCCATGCCAAAGTTAATATCTTTTTAAAGATTACCGGCCACAAAGAGGGGTACCATACCCTGCTCTCACGTTTTATGCGCGTTGAAGATCTTTATGATACTATCACTTTTGAGCCTTGTGAATGCAAAAGTTTTATCATAGAAGGGTGTGATGACATTCCACTTGAATCCAACACCATATATAAAGCCTACAAAGCACTTAATGCCCATACCGGTGATCTTGATATCCTCAACTTTTTTTACCAACACAAAGTCGTCGTTACCAAGCGTATTCCAAGCCAAGCAGGCCTAGGTGGAGGCAGCTCTGATGCAGCAGCCTTTATGCGACTGGTTAAGAAAGTATGTAATCTTTTGCTTTCTACTGAAGAATTGGCAAAAATCTCAGCAACCATAGGTGCTGATCTTCCTTTTTTTATCTATAATTATCCCTCTGCCAATGTCTCTGGCTTTGGAGAAGTAGTCGAATCTTTCATGGAAGAGCCCTTGAAGCTAGAACTCTATACTCCAAATATTGGATGTGACACGGCCCTGGTTTATAAAACATTTAAAAAGCATTTTTTATCGAATGTCCGTTTAAGCAATATTGCAGGCTGGGATCAGCTCACCTCCAGAGAACTTCTTGAAAAGATTCATGACCCCATCATCCTGAATGATCTCTACAAGGCAGCTCTTATGGCATATCCGGAGCTCACAAAAGCAGCAAAAAAAGAATGGTATTTCAGCGGGAGCGGAAGCACGTTTTTTAAAATTAAAAATTAAACCTGTTTTTTCTACAACGGCTGTTTTCTTTTTCACGCCGCTCCATCAAAGCGTAAAACATCTTTGCTTTTGTTATTGCATTCTCTTTACTAACGCGCTGCTTGCTATCTATGTTATAATACTTTTTAAAAAGGTATATCTTTGGCTATCAATCTTATTGCACAAAATAAAAAAGCAAGGCATGATTATGAAATACTTGAAAAATTTGAAGCGGGTATTGTCTTAAAAGGAAGTGAAGTAAAAGCACTCCGCGCCAAACGAGCCAACCTCTCTGATGCTTTTTGCAGATTCATAAAGGGTGAACTTTATCTTATGAATGCGCATATTGCTCATCTTGAGACAACCCATAAGCATTTTAGTCCGGATACCCGATCACCCAGAAAACTCCTGATGCACAAAAAAGAGCTCAATAAACTCTATATGAAAGTACATAAAGATGGGCTTACTATCGTACCGTTAATGCTTTATTTTAATGAACGCAACCTTGCCAAAGTAAGTATAGCTGTCGCGAAAGGAAAAAAACTTCATGACAAACGAGCTGACCTCAAAGCCAAAACACTCAACAGAGAAGCCGAGCAGGCGATAAAAAATAAAGGCGCCCTTTAGTAAAACTATAAAGCTTTTAGTGATTAGATGTAGAAATTGATAGAAAATGTTAAGAAGCCTGCATCTTTTAGCGATGCAGGCAGATAAAAGAAAAGATTATTTTCTTCTAAGTTCTTTGATTCTTGCGGCTTTACCTTTAAGGTCTCTAAGATAGAATAATTTTGCTCTTCTTACTCTACCTCTTCTTAGAACTTCAATGCTTTCAATACTGTCAGTATAGAGTGGGAAAATTCTTTCAACACCAATAGAGTTGGCACCAACCTTTCTCACGTTAAATGTTCTGCCCGTACCTTGCCCTCTAATAGCGATACAAAGCCCCTCGTAGTTCTGAACTCTCTCTTTGTTGCCTTCTTTAATTCTAACGGCCACTCTCAATGTGTCACCAGCTCTAAAATCAGGAATATTTTTGTTTTCCAATTGTGCTTGTTCAAAGCTTTCAATATATTTATTTCTCATGTGATACCTTTTTTTTGTATAGGTCGGGTCGGAAATACTTTGTTTTACACAAAGCCAACTCTCTTTTTAAGTCCGTGATTTTACTATGATTACCCTTTAAAAATTCTGAAACTACTGCATTGTTTTCATAAATTTTAGGTTTTGTAAAAGAAGGTGCTTCCAGCAATGCCGTTTCAAAACTCTCAATCATGAGAGAATCACTATTTCCAAGCACGCCTTCTACATTTCTGCTAACCGCATCACAGACCACCATGCTTGCCAATTCGCCACCTGTTAAAATGAAATCTCCTATTGAAAATAGCTCATCTGCATGCGTTTCGATCACGCGCTCATCTATCCCTTCATACCGGCCGCTTACTAAAACCAAATGTGATTTATTGGCTAAGCGTTTTGCATCATTTTGCTTAAATGGTTTGGCTACAGGGGTTAGAAATATCACATAAGCTTCAGGAGAATCTTTTTTAATATATTCAAGTGTATCCATTAAGGGCTGCGGTGTCATCAGCATACCCGCACCACCTCCTATCATGGGAGCATCCACCCTTCTGTGCTTATCTTGAGTGAAAGCTCTGGGGTCGTAAAAATCAATACTTATTTTTCCCGATGCTACAGCGCGGGATAAAATACTTTCAGAAAAATATCCTTCGATAAGAGTCGGGAAAAGTGTGACAAAACTAAAATGCAAAACAGTACCTTAGCTTGCTTCTAAAATATCTTTAGCATCCTGCGTAAATACCATTTTTGTTTTCACATCCATTTTTACTATATACCTTGGAATATAAGGGAGCAAAAATTCTTTTGCCATTCCTGCTTCCACCAAAGATTGGTCTGTTTTTATCACAAGATAATCTGTCTCTAGCATCCGCTGGATATCATCAACCACACCTAAGGTCGCCTCTTTTTCTTTCACTTTACAGCCTATAACATCAAACCAAAAATACTCATTTTTTTCAAGATGACAGTCTGCTTTGGTCTCTTCTTCGTTGGCATAAAGTTTTACATTAGTAAGTTTTTTGGCGCTCTCTACGCTTTCATATCCTACAAAACGTATGATGCCCCGGTTGAGATTGATACCTGATATTGTGAGCTCTCCGCGGCTGCTTTTAAAGGTGTGTCCGACTTTAAATTGTTCTGGAAAATCTGTATGAAGATGAAGCTTTAAATCGCCATAAAGTCCAACAGTTCTCCCCACTTGTGCGATGAAAAATGGTTCGATAGCCATATTACTTTGCGGATTTAACGTTAACGCGGTAATTTTTACCGCCTTTTGCTTTACAGCCGGAGATGACTGTTTTGATAGCATTGATCATGCGCCCCTCTTTGCCGATGAGCTTGCCAATATCTTCACTGTTGGCAAAGATTGTGATCTCATCAAAGCCCTCGTCCACCGAAGTAATCTCAACGGAGATATCTTCAGGATTATTTACCAAAAGTTTGGCGTAGGCTGCTAGAAATGCGGTGACCATATCAGGATTATTTTCCAGCCAATCTCTTGACCGTTGGGCTCATTTGTGCACCCACACTTAACCAATAGTTCAGTCTTTCTTGATCAAGGGTGAGGTCTTTATTAACGCTTATCGGATTATAGTGTCCTATTGACTCAATCCAGCCGCTGTCTCTTCTTTTTCTACTGTCTGTTACTACGATTCTGTAAAATGGTTTCTTTTTTCTACCCATTCTTGTCATTCTGATTATTGTCATATTGCATCCTTTATATTCTCTTTTTTTCTTCTTCAACTCTTGTGAGAGCAACTGTTGCGAGAGTTTCCCGTGGGGGGGAAACTAGCATTAGCATGGCAAAAACGAATCTCGTTCATTTTTGCGTCCCTATCAAATAGTACTGACAACTGCTTTTAATGACTAAAGCACTCATCAATACTTTTACCCAGCACTCTTGGGAACGGGATTGTAGCATAAAATTTATAAATTTTTTATTAAAAAATGCCACTTTCGTAATTCGCCCTGATTCTAGCGCCTCATTCCTGGGAATCCGCCGCCTTGCATCTGATGCATCAAATCTTGCATTTGTTTCATGCCGCCTTTCCCTGAAAGCTTTTTTGCCATAATGGCTGCATTTTTAAACTGCTTTAGCACTCGGTTTACCTGCATCTGATCAAGTCCTGCCCCTGTCGCAATACGTCTTTTTCGCATATTGTTTAACAAGTCTGGATTTTCTCTCTCTTTTGGCGTCATTGATGAGATCATTGCCTTGATAGCTTTAATTTCATCTGAGTTTTCCAGATCCATATCGCCTATCTGCTTTGCCAAATTTCCCATACCCGGAATCATACCCATAATAGACTTCATGCTTCCAAGCTTTTTCATCTGTTCCATTTGTGCTAAAAAATCATTAAAGTTAAATTGTCCTTTTTTAATTTTTTGCGAAAATTTCTTGGCTTCTTTTGGATCAATTGCTGCGGCGGCTTTTTCTGCAAGAGACTCTACATCTCCTGCGCCCATCAAACGACTGACTATTCTTTCAGGAATAAACTGCTCAAGATCAGGCATTTTCTCGCCCGCACCGATAAATCGAAGTGGGGCCCCTACCTGTTCTGTCAGCCCAAGAGCAACCCCCCCTTTGGAATCCCCGTCAAATTTACTCAACACAACACCGGAAATGCCGATTTTCTCTTTAAATGTTTGTGCGGTTCTAACCGCATCCTGTCCGGTCATAGCATCTGCTACATAAAAAAGTTCATCCGGATCGGCCGCCTCTTTAACTTCTTTAAGCTCACTCATAAGTTCATCATCTATTGCCAAACGGCCGGCTGTATCTATAAGAACCACATCATAGAGTTCTTTTTTTGCTTTTTGCAACCCTTGTTTGACAATCTGAACAGGCGTCATCGTCTCATCAGCTACAAGGTCTACACCTATATTTGATACAATCTGCCTGAGCTGTTCAACCGCTGCAAGCCTTTGTAGGTCTGCCGCAACGACAAGTACTTTTTTCTTTTTCTGTTCTTTAAGAAAATAGGCAAGCTTTCCCGTAGTTGTCGTTTTACCTGACCCCTGTAAGCCTATCATGAGGACAACCGTGGGAGGGTTGGATGCAAAAGTAAACCCTTTGGGCGCACCCTGTATGGTAAGTAAACGGGTAAGCTCTGCTTGAAGCGCTTTTAAGAACTGCTCTTTACCGATACCGTTTTTCTTTGTATCCAACTCAACAGCAGCAATCAGTTCCTTGACTACCTTATGATGCACATCAGCTTTGAGCAATGATTTTTTAAGCTCTGCTGTTGCTTTTTTCAATGCTTTATCATCATCATGAAAACGAATTTTTCCAATGGCATTTTTAAAACTGTCGGTTAATGTATCAAACATATCTTCCCTCTATTATAATTATTGCAAAAGCGGCCGGTCCGCTCCGAGCCTGCATTGATTGGCATAAGGATATAGCACATTCGGATACCGCTTTCCCTCAACAACCCGATATCGGCCATCCGTTGAAAAAGCATTTATACCCTCTGCGCCCATCAAATGAGTGACGTGATTTTATCCAAGATTTACTTATATCGCGCGATACCTTTAGGCTCTGGTGCCTCAAACTCATAATCAAATATTTTTATCTTCGAAG
>JAUPLS010000100.1 GCA_030836805.1 Campylobacterota bacterium
TTCGGCATCGCCGCCGTCGCAGGCTTTGCTAAAAAGCTCTGCTGCTTTACTTTTGTCCTTCTCTACGCCTTCTCCGTGCTGATACATCAGCCCAAGAAGAACACACCAGCCCACACTTCCGCCGTCGCAGGCTTTGCCATAAAACTCTGCTGCTTTTAGCTTATCTTCGTTGACGCCCTCTCCCCAAGCATACATATTTCCGAGTTTGCCGCATCCAAAAGCATCGCCGCCATCACAGGCTTTAGTATAGAGCTCTCTTGCTTTTTCTTTATCTTGTTTCACGCCTTCTCCAAGATCATATCTGTTTCCAAGCTTTCCGCATCCAAAAGCATCGCCCCCATCACAGGCTTTAGCGTAGAGCTCCTTTGCCTTTTGCTTATCTTCCTGTACACCTTCAGCATTATCATACATTAAACCGAGCTTACTGCATCCGCGAACATCTTTTTCATCACAAGCTTTACCAAGAAACTCCGTTGCTCTTTGGTAGTCTTTATTCTCATATGCTTTCGCGCCTTTGTCAAAATCACTAGTCAAAAACTCAATAACCAATCCGACACCACCCGCTACTATTCCAAGACCCACCACAATCATTATTATTTTTTTCATTACTTTCCTATTCTAAATATTTGAGATATTTTTTCACACTCTATTTTATAGCCGCGACATTTACACTAGTGTAAATTTACCGATGACTCGGCCAAGGAGATGAAGCTGGGATAGTTCTTCACTGCCTATCTGTTCACTGTTATAATTTTTATTATCACTTATAAGTTCTATGCTGCCATCAATTTTGGGGGCTATTCTTTTCACAAAAAGGCCGGCATTGGTAGAAACCACATATACTCCGCCTTTGCCAATATCAACAGCGGCCATATCAAAAAGAATGATTTCCCCGTCATTCAATGTGGGCTCCATCGAGTCCCCTGCCACATTAAGTGCCGCCACATGAGAAGGGTTTGATTGTTTTGTTTTATAAAGAGAATCCAAAAAAACTTTATCAATGCTAAGCAACTCATAATTTTCTTCAAAATTAAAAGCCCCGCCTCCTGCGCTTGCATTTATGTTTGAAAAGTATTTTATTTTTGCATATTTTTCAGTTTCCTCTTCGAGTGATTTTGGAAGCTGGTCAAAAAGTATCCAATTAATGGATATCTTTCTCTTCGCACAAAAAAATGCTATCTGCTCATAGGGAATTGCCTCTCGTTTTTTGAGGTGGCTTAACGACTCTTTTGATAATCCCAAAGCGGCTGCAACATCTTTATCAAATACTTTTTTATCGGGCAACTCAGAACTGATGACATCTTTTAATTTTTCTATAATAAATTCTATATTGACAGCCATGTATAAAATAATACCCCGTGTTTTCGATAATGCTTTGTTTGTCCCAAATATTAAGACTTTTGGTCTTCTATTTTCGTAGTCTGTTGAATGAAAATCTATTTGCAACAACATTATCTTATAAATAATTGACATTATATCAACTATTTTATCAACATTTTCCATTTCGGTTATAGTTTTATTAACCATATAAAATTTTTGAGGTTGGTTGAATGAAAATTCATTTGGATTTGGATTGCTATTTTGTATCAGCAGAGCGAACAAGATACCCCTTTTTGAAAGATCGATGCGTTGTTGTAGCCAAAGGGAGCGACAAAAGAATATTTTCAAACAAAAAAAAGGAGGGTACCCTGTTGGGCAACACGGGGGCTTTCAATTCCGTGCTTGAACTTAAAAACGATTTTTTATACCCTCCCCTGCATGCCTGGAGAGATGAATTTGTTGATGAAGACGGCACCGTCCACGGCATAATAATAGCCAAGAGCTACGAAACAAAGCCTTATGGGATCAAAACAGGAATGCTTCTTAAAAATGCACTCTTGCTGTGTCCAAACCTTCTGGTGCTGCCAAGCGACCACCTGTTTTATCAAGAACTGTCCGGAAAACTAAAATCATTTTTAGAGCTTAGAATTCCGGTACTTGAGCAGTACTCTATTGATGAATTTTTTGGGGATTTAAGCGGTTGGGTAAAAGATGAGGACACCGAAGAGTTTATAAAAGACTTAAAAGATGAGATACTGCGAAAGTTTAATTTGCCTATTTCCATAGGGGCAAGCAAATCAAAATGGATTGCCAAACTCATCACAGACAAAATAAAACCGTTTGGAGCAAAAGCGATATCGCAAAATGAAGTAGATACCTTTGTAAAAGATATTGATATCAACGATTTTCCCGGAATTGGAAAAGCTGTATCAAAAAAACTAACTTCTTATGGCGTAAGAACGCTTGGTGAGGCTAAAGCAAAACCGCTGCTGTTTGAATCCTACGGCAAAACCGGGAAAGATCTGTATAAAAGAATTTGCGGAATTGACAACGAAAAAGTAATACCCTTTGGCGACAGAAGGAGCATGGGGATCAGCAGAAACTTCAAGGCCATTCTCGATAGAGACGAGGTCTACAGAAGAGCGATAATACTTGCGCGATATTTAAGCCACACCATACAAAAACTGAAGCTCAATCCCACTACATTTTATTTTAAAATCAGCTATGAGTATGGCTTAAAAAACTCCCGCTCGGTTAGCAACGATAGACTTTTTAATGAAAAATTTTTGATTGATTTGGCTACTGAAATGATAAAAAAACTTGACAACCATTTAGGATACAAGATTCATTACATAGGCATCAGCGCATCAAATTTTTCTACCAGACACACCCATAAAACATTTTCGATCTTAGAGTATGATAAAGACAAAAAATTAGCAAACCTATCAATGCATATGCTTAAAATACGGGATAAATATGGCGTGGATATTATTCGATACGGAAGCGAACAATTATAAAAATCCCAAATATTTATCGTGTTTTGTCTTTGCATAAAAATAATTCACATTGAGTCTATATTGGCTGGCTATACTCCTGCGCATAGGAGTAAAACATGCTACGTATTATTTATTTGCTTGCAGTAAGCATGCCTCTGTTTGGTGCCACAATGAAAGAATTGGTTGATCTGGGCTTGAAGCAAAGTACGGCGATCAAACAAAGTCAAATGCAAACCCAATTTGCACAATTGCAACATCAAGAGAGTCAAACTC
>JAUPLS010000101.1 GCA_030836805.1 Campylobacterota bacterium
AAAATTAATTTTGCGATTAGCAACGCCACCGTCAATCCATTCTTTGATAAACAACACGAATGTATTGATAAAATCGGAGAAAATGATGAATTGGCTTGGAGGCAGCTTCTTGTAAACACCTTAAACATAGATGAATTCAAAAAAGACAGCGTAGAACGATTCGCAACAACTATGGTAGAAAAATTTCAAATGAACCCAGAAGAGGCAAATCAGCTTGCCAAAGAAAATGAACAAAAAATGAATGAAAAGATCGATAAATTTTGGGGTGTTTTTGTTGATGATACAGAAGCACTTAAAAAATCACAAACGAAAAAAAATAAAATGTAAATGCACAAATTTTAAAGGACTCGTAAGAGTCCTTTAAAATTAATTACATCAAGTTAGACTCTTCTTACCCTTGCCTTCTATTTCTCGTAATGCTTTATCTAGTTTAATTGCTTTTACACGCATTTCAGCTTTTTGGCGATGAAGTTCCGCCCTCTCTTGTTCAACCTTAACAACCTGTTTTTCATAAATGATCTTTTGTTTTTCAACAGCATTCATAACCCTAGCTTTCTTTAAGTTAGTCAATGCAATCTTTACTTCTTCTTCATCATCCATAATTCTGGCATAAACACCCTTAGTAAGCTGAAGCTTTGTTAATACAGGGATTAAATCAACTAAAAGTGCTACAAAAATTACAAACAAAGACGAGTATAGAATTGATGTATTAACCTTCATAATTTCTACCAAAACAGCTATATCATTAAAAAATCTCGATACAGAAGCATTTTCAGCCAAATTTTGAGTGGTTTGTGTAACCTTATCCACCTCTTTAGCAGCAATCGCCAAAACAGCCGCTTTTGCTTTATTATTTTCCTCAGCCAACCTTAGCTCTTCTTTTAAATACTTGTCATACTCTGCAACCAGTTCTTCTCTTTGCAGAGTTAATTGTTCTTTTTCTGCATTAACAACCGCTAAAGATTTTTGAACTTCATTTACCTTGGATGTAGCCGCCCTTATTCTTCTTTGTATAGCTGGCACTTCCTCAAAATCATATCTTGCCCTAGCAATAGATAAATCTTTTCTTAATTGCCCAACATAATCAAGATTTACAGAATATTCTTTAGATAATGCCATCGCCTCAGTATTTTTCATCAATAGCAAATTATTAACGTCTGTAATTTTACTGTTCTCTGGCGGATTAATTGTGGCCGATGACGCAGCCAATAAACGTTCTTTAGCTTTAGAATTTTCTTCAGTTAAACGATCTATATCTTGCGATTTAGACGCAAGCTCTTTTGCATGTGCAACCTGTAATAAAACTTGCTCATTTTTATAAACTTCAATATTAGGAGAAAACACAATTACCAAAACAGGAATAACTTGCAATAACATCAAGTTAACTCCCAGAAGAATTCTAACCCCTAAATTGCCAAAAAATTTAGCACCATTTTTTAATGTTCCAACAACAACCATTTCCAACATTAGGGCAAAGCTTGTCGTAAACAAAAAAATCAACACCGACGCCCACCACTCCAACCCCAATCCAGATGAAAGCTTTATAGTAAGACCAGTACCAGTCCATAAAGCCGCCAAACACATTAAAAAACCAAGAGCAGGATAAACTACTTTTTCAGATTTTGTAGATGTACCTAATTTATCATAGTCCACACCAGCAATAGTTAATAAAAAAGTAACAAATCCTTTTTTAATCTTTGATAGAACACCACCATTTGAAACACTTTGAGATTGAGCGACCATTTTATTTTTATCCTTATTTAAAACACACATAACATATCCTTTTTCGTAATATTGTCAATACCAATTTGCTAAAAAACACTATATAACCAATTAGTGAACATCAAAAAAGTTTTCAAATACAAATTGCTTTTTTAAAAAAACATTTTAATTTGTGTTCAAAAAAAACAAATGACAAAAACAATACAATTTAACTCACAACACTTCAGTGATATATTTAATCAACTACTACTACAAAAATATCATTTAACACCCTATATAGATTTAAAAATTGCACAGCAGATAATATATAATAGCGTAGTAGACTATGACCATAATTTATTTTTTGACTGGTGGAAAAACCATCATTTATATGCTCAAATAGCCAAATTTAATCAAAACACCAATTTCGCAACAACAATACATCTTTACGTAGTTGGATATGATATTTATGGCAATATTGAAACTCAAAATGAAGATATATTCACATTGTTAGAAAAAACTCTTGATTTTCAATTTATTTCAGGCTCACCTAAATTTGATTACAAAGATTCCTTTATTTTTGAATTTCACAATGGATTATATCAACAAGAATATACCTATCTTGAAAATAATTTGGTAAACCTTATTCCAAATATTGACTGGCGTATTAAACAATTGGCAAATGAACTTTATTTTTCCCGACAAATAAAAAATTTAAAAGGAAGTGATTGGACACAAATAAAATTAGTAAATTGTATACATAATATACTAAACGACACATCCAATACAACACAACAAGAAAAAAACACGGTTATTGCTGAAGTGACAAATAAAATAAATCGAAACATAACAATAAAAGATCTACTAT
Source organism: Campylobacterota bacterium (assembly GCA_030836805.1). GTDB lineage: Bacteria > Campylobacterota > Campylobacteria > Campylobacterales > Sulfurovaceae > Sulfurovum. The sequence goes on from JAUPLS010000101.1 coordinate 2,570, forward strand.
AATTAAATAATAATCATTCTCTTTAAAACCACTTATCCCAAAATGGTGCTATACATTCCTTTAAAGGTTGCTAAACACCTTCATACGAATATAATAAAAATGTGATGAAAAACCGAGGTGAAAAATGATTATTCTTGATGGATTTTTAGATGTGATGGAAGGATTTAGCGCACCATTTAAAAAAGTTATAAACTTTTCCGCCAATAAAATAAAGTTTTTAAAAGGTTATATTGAAATAGACGTTATTTGCAACAGTGCAATAGTTGTCAAAAATACAATAATCAACAAAAAAAACAGAACCCTTTCTTTAGATTGTGGCGAATTCTTTATTACTTTTAATAATTTTAAAATTAAGAAAAAAGACAATATTAATGAATTAAAAATAAATATTATTAGCTCATTAAACGATTTAGTGAAAACAATTACTTTAGATTTATCCGAACCAACAAAAATCTGAAAAACCGTGTCTCCCAAAGACCCCTCTTGCCATACCCAGATGGCATCTGGGGTCTTACCTCTTTAAAATTTAGGGCGTGGTGAGGATGGTTTAACTTCTTTTTCAATATTATCCAGCCTTCTACTCGGAAACTGATTAAAAGCCAGATCATACTTACTATAATTTATAATCATTTTAGTAGACCAAGATTGCGATTCTCCATCATTCGTTTCCACTTTTAATGTTGAATTTACCCAAGGATTTCCACTCATTGTGGCAGAAACAACAGGTTTACCAATTTTATCTATCATTTTATGAACCCAAGCCATATAGTCTTCATGAGCAGCAGTAATTGCACTTTCAACATAAGCACCCTTTTTCGCTGCACTTGGAGAACGAATATTTCCAGAACCATCCGTAAGAGACATCAATGTTTGTCTATATGCTTGTGCATATCTATATTTATCCCTTCTATCCATTGAAGACGGACGAGGCGCTGCTTTATCAATATTCCACTCATGTTCTTCCAAACGAGACATTAAATACTCGTAATTTTTACCAGCTTTTTCTCCTGCATGAGCTTTAAACTCCTCCAAATGCTCTATCAATACGCCAACCAAAGATGAAGCATCGGTAAACTTCTGCATCTTAACTTGCGTTTCAACTTCTTTCTTTTCAGTACGCTTTTGTGTTGTCGTGACTACTTTTTCTTTCAAAACCTTCATTTGCTCGTGAAGGTTTTTATATTTGTTGCAAAAATCTTTG
>JAUPLS010000102.1 GCA_030836805.1 Campylobacterota bacterium
CCCCTTGGGGCAGCCTGAATTGTCTGCCGAATTTCAGGATCTCGATATCCTCAACCGCAAAGGCATCATAGGCGATAAACTCCCGGATACGCTCAGAATAATGTGCCTCCGTAAGCAAACATCCGCCGCCCGGGCTCTCGTAGTCTTCCCATCCATATGATGCTGCCAGCGCCAGCTGGCGCTCTCTGCTTCTTCCTGAAATATCAAGGAGTTTTTCTCTGTCAACCCACCCCTCAAGCTCCGGCGTTGTCGGCTCCATCAATTTCGCACACAATGGGCGCAAGATCAGTTTTTCCTCTTTGTCTTCAGCAATCGCACTGACTTGTTTTAGGGCGTCATGGCGTTGGCTCATCGGACGCTGGCCGATCACCTCCCCAGAGAAGATAAACGAAGCGCCCAGCTCTTCCATCACTGCTTTGCCTACGCGAAACATATAGCCGTGACAATCTATGCACGGGTTGAAATTTTTTCCGTAACCGTATTGGGGTGAAAATAGCACCTTTTGGATATATTCTTCCCGTACGTCTATGACCTCAAAATCAGCCCCCGCCATCTTCGCTCGCTCTTCAAGGATCGCACTGATATCTTTTGTCCCGCCAAACCCTGTTTTGATATGCACCGCAGTCACATCGATTCCCTGGTCTTTTATCAGCTTGACTGCGATCATGCTGTCAAGCCCTCCGCTAAATAGAGATATCGCTCTCATAAGCTACCAACTCTCCTCGTTTTAATCTGGGTATTATATCGGTTTTTATTTTACGTATCAAAAAACTCTTTTTGGCAAAAGGAATGGTTGGGTCTGCAACGATATGTTTGAGTTTCATATCATAGTGCTTGATCAAAAAATTGCGCAAAATATCTTTGAGCTCCGATTCGCTCATCACCTGTAAACTCTCATTGACAGAAAGCCCCATCAGATAAGGATGTTCTTTTTCTCCTTTGATGAGCGCTTTAAAAAGTTCTGCATATCTTCCGAACATACTGACATCAACTACATCCAAGACATCATCTATAAGGCTTGGCTTTTCTAGAAGTGTTTTAAGGATGCTTAACTGTGCTACGTCATCTCTTTTTTGGCTGAAACGCTCTTTGGCCTTGGCCATATTTGCCTGATTGCCAAAAAGTGCAGGAGCCACACCCAAAAGTGTAGCAGCCATAGGTATGTACGCCTCCTTGATGATCTGGCTTAATCCTTCCAGGTACTGTTTAACTCCGCCAAAGGCTGCCTCTTTTGCTCTGGGATCATACAAATCATATCCTTGAATCAATTTTTCCAGCACAAAGGGAATCAGCGGCTTTGCCTCGCGAAGGAGCTTGGCAACGGTTTGCGTTTCCCCTTTGGCGATGAGGTCTGCAGGGTCCTGTCCTCCAGGGAACAAAACCACCCCTCCGTCAAATCCCGCAACGCTTAACATTTGTGCCGCCTTCAGCGCTGCTGCCACTCCGGCATTGTCGCCGTCATATGCCAAGATGATCTTGGGGTCTCCCTTGCGCAACAGCGGCAAATGTTCCGTTGTCAATGCGGTACCCATTGTGGCAACAGCCTCATGAAATCCTGCCTGATGAAACATTACCACATCAAGATACCCTTCGCATACAATCAATTTTTTATGCTTATAAATAGCGTCTTTGGCGCGATCGTATCCGTAAAGCAGCTTTGACTTATTGAAAAGTTTTGTTTGAGGAGAGTTGATATATTTGGCAGGGTGGCTGGTAATGGTGCGTCCTCCAAATCCTACCAGTCCGCCATTGGGCGAATAGATGGGAAACGTGATACGCTCAACCAATCTAGCGTACATCCCGCCATTTTCTCCTTTGGCGATAATCCCCGCATCTTCGGCTTTAGGCAAAGGCAACAGACTGCTTTGCAAAAACCGCATCACTTCTGCTCCTGTGGGTACGTATCCTATCCCAAACGCCTCTATGGAAGCATGGCTCACGCCTCTATCCAAAAGATACTTTGTTGCCGTAGAATTTCTATCAAGGTTTTTTGTATACCATTTTTCCATAGCTTCAAGCACACGTTTGGTGTCGCTATAATCACTGCTTCCTTGCGTATAGGCCAAAGAAAAATTATACATTGATGCCACTTTCTCGATCGCTTCAGGATAAGTAAGCTTTTCAAGCTCCATCACAAACTTGATGCTGTCGCCGCCTGCTCCGCATCCGAAACAATGGTAGATCTGCTTGGAAGGACTTACCACAAAAGAAGGTGTTTTTTCTCCATGAAACGGACAATTGGCTTTGTAATTGGCTCCGGCCTTTTTTAATTCTATATAATGCCCTATGACATCTACAATATCAATGCTGGCTTTTAAAGATTCTATCGAGGTATTATCTATCATTTCAACATTATATCTAATTTGCTATAATCTATCATCAAACTCTAAAGAAGCTTCCTGCCGCATCATGCATTCAATGTATCGGGAGGCAAAAAAGGCAACAGTTGGAACAGATTTTACCTGCCTACAATGACCCGCTTTTTAGCATCCTCCTTATTGTGGTTGTCAGCCTTATTATCGCGGTTGCCACCTATGGGTGGGGGCTTTACAGACAACAAAAAGAAGAAGGAAACCTCTTAAAATTTTTAGAAAAATTTGATGGTGCAGAGTGCATCCTGGAAACTGCAACCATGCCCTTTGAACCTCATATGCTCAAGCCCCTCACGCTGCTTGCCAAAGCTTTTGAGAACAGCGGTGAATACCCCAAAGCAATTAATATCTATGTGTATCTGATGAAAAACACACATGAACAGTTCGGCAAACTTGAACTGATGGAAAGATTGGGGAAAACTTATCTTAATGCAGGTTTTTTGGAGCGGGCAAGATCCATCTATACCGAAATACTTCGCCTAAAGCCCCGCAACCCGAAAGTACTCTATGAGCTTGAAGTGGTCTATGAAATGATGCACGAGTATGACCAAGCAAAAGAGGTAATAGGGCCGCTCGAAATGCTCCACGAAGAGACCTATGATCTTCAAAATTATCTTGCTTTCTTGATGCTTATTTCAAATAAAAAGATTTCTACAAAAGAAAAAATAGCACAGCTTACCGCGCTTCTTAAAGAAAAGAATGTGCTCTACAGGGCAGCAATACATGCCATGTTTCAACTTGACACTCAAAGTGCATGGAAACATGTGGATAGCCATCGCCTAGAGGAGATCATAGATATCCTATGGTTCTTACCCCAGGCTCAACTCGATTTGGATATAATTGCATCCCATAAGGCATTGTCAACGCTTTACTATACAAAAGGGTATCTCCAAGAACCCTGCACCCAAAGCGGTATTTTTGCACTTGATGTACTAGCAACGGCCAAGCAGGGTGGATTTGAAGGCGGAGATCTGAGCTTTACCTATTTATGCAAAAAATGTAAACAAAGTTTCCCCGTATCCTTTAATCGGTGCCCAAATTGTATGGCGATTAATTCTATAAAAGTTGAGGAAAACATTGCAAAAGCAAACCCGCAAACAGATTATTCTCTATTGTGACGGCTCAAGCCTGGGCAATCCCGGCCCCGGGGGATATGGAGGCATATTGGAGTTCAAGGGCCATCGCAGAGAATATAGCGGGGGCGACACACATACTACCAATAACCGCATGGAACTTCAAGGCGTCATTGAAGGGCTTAAGCTACTCAAAGAGCCTTGTGATGTTGAAATCATTTCTGACAGTTCTTATGTCATTAAAGCGATCAACGAATGGCTGCCCGGCTGGGTAAAAAGAAATTTTGCAAAAGTTAAAAACGTGGATCTATGGCAGGAATATCTTAAGGTTTCAGCTTCACACACCATTAAGGGAATATGGGTGCGCGGCCACAACGGACATCCGGAAAATGAAAGATGCGATGAACTTGCAAAACTTGAAGCAGAAAAAATAAAGAAGAAAGAAGGGATATCATGAGCGATTACAGTCAACTTGAAAAACGGCTGAATTACACTTTTAAAGATAAGCAATTGATTATTGAGGCTTTAACCCACAAAAGTTACAAAAAGCCTTACAATAATGAGCGGCTTGAATTTTTGGGAGATGCTGTTCTCGACCTGATCGTAGGAGAATATCTCTTTAGCAAATTCCCAAACTCAAACGAGGGTTTCCTCTCAAAGATAAGGGCATCCCTTGTTAACGAGAGCGGTTTTACACTCTTGGCAAAAACGATCAATTTGGGTAACTACATTTTTCTCTCTCCTGCCGAAGAAAACAATAACGGACGAAACAAACCTTCTCTGCTTTCCAACGCTTTTGAAGCTATTATCGGAGCAATCTATCTGGAAGGCGGCCTTCAGACAGCAAAAAAAATAGCCGTCGCTCTGCTGGAAGAAGCCTATCCTCAAATTGATTTACAGTCGCTTTCAAAAGATTACAAAACTGCTTTACAAGAATTGACACAGGCAACGCACGGCGTCACCCCTTCTTATGAACTGCTAAGCTCTTGCGGGCCTGACCATAAAAAAGAGTTTGAAATTGCTGTCATATTGGACGACGCCACGATTGCAACAGCAAAAGGAAAAAGCAAAAAAGAAGCGCAGCAAAAAGCGGCACAGATCGCATTGGAGGCACTAAAAAGATGAACACATTTGGCAAAAAACTTACGCTTACTACATTTGGAGAATCTCATGGAAAAGCGATCGGCTGTATTCTTGACGGTTTGCCTGCCGGACTTTCTATAGACGAAGCATTTATCCAATCCGAACTTGACCGCAGAAAACCGGGCAAAAGCCCTCTGGAAACAGGACGAAAAGAAGAAGACAAAGTAGAGATACTTTCGGGCGTATTTGAAGGATTGAGTACCGGCACGCCTATCGCAATGATCATCTATAATACCAATCAAAAATCCAAAGATTATGACAACGTCAAAGATCTCTTTCGCCCCGGACATGCAGATTTCACTTACTTTCATAAATACGGATTAAGAGATTACAGAGGCGGAGGCCGCAGCTCGGCCAGAGAGACTGCTGCGAGGGTTGCAGGTGGGGCTATAGCCAAACTGATGCTTCAAGAACTTGATATCAGCATACAAAGCGGACTCTGTGAAGTGGACGGCATCAAGGGTCGTGTACAGGATTTTGCCTATGCAAAAACCAGCAAACTCTATGCCCTTGATCCCGGCATGGAAAAAGCACAGGAAGCTGCCATTCTTAATGCCAAAAATAGTCACGACTCCGTAGGGGGTGTCGTGTTAACTACAGCCACAGGTGTTCCGGTAGGATTGGGTGAGCCTCTTTACTACAAACTTGATGCGGTACTGGCTGAAGCAATGATGGGCATTAACGCTGCCAAAGCTGTAGAGATTGGCGATGGTATCGCCAGTACCCATCTCAAAGGCAGCCAAAACAATGATGAAATCACCTTAAGCGGATTTAAAAGCAATCATGCCGGAGGTATACTTGGGGGCATCAGCAACGGTGATACTGTCATCGTTAAAACGCACTTTAAACCTACCCCATCCATCTTTAAGTCCCAGCACACCATCACAACGCAAAACAAAGAGGTCACCTGTGAACTCAAAGGCCGCCACGATCCTTGTGTCGCAATTCGCGGCGCAGTGGTCTGTGAAGCGATGATGGCGCTTGTGCTCGCCGACATGGTATTGCTCAACATGGGCAAAAAGATGGAACATCTTAAAACACTTTATAGCAAAAGCTCAAGGAAAAATCTGTGAAAAAGTTGGGCTTGGGTCTACTTGGACTTATTATTGCAGGCACTGTCTACTACACCATGGCAGGCTCTGCACAAATTGCCAATGAGATTAAAAAGCAGGTCGATACAAAACTTGTTACTCTTCAGCAAGAAGGATTTGGTATTGAAAACAGAGAAGCCAAAGAGAACAAAGAGCACTTTGTAATACACTTTAACGATCCTGAAAAAATAGCGCACTATATGACTGCCCAGGGGATACAGATCAATCCGGAAGATGCAAAGACTCTTTACGGGATGAAGATCGGCATAGATATTCATTATCTGCCGGATGCCCATAGCGCCCTCTCTTTGGAGATCTATCCGCTCAGCCTGCCTCCAAGTATCACGTCGGATATTCTCGATAAAAATGATAAAAAAGCGTTGGCGGAGATGCAAAATCTGCTTGACAAAAAAACCTTTTTGGTGCATGTTGATTTTGACAAACTTCTCTCAAACTTCAAAGGGTACATGAAAGATATCCATGAGACGCTTGAGGCAGGCAAGGAAGTAAGGCTAAATATGGAGGGGATGCATTTTGAAGGAAACATCGAAAAAGAACTGATTAAAACCGCCGCCCAAGAGCTCAAACTGCTTTCTCTTCAGGTGACAGACGATTTTAAAATGAATCTCTCAAATCTTAAGAGCAGCTATGATCTTAACGGTTCATCGCAATATGATACCTTTACAAAATATGAAATAGAGCAAATACAATTTAGTGAAAAATCTGGATTTTCAATACTCTTAAATCATCTTAGCGGGGACTCAACTTCTTGGGCAAAAAATGAGCTTCTCTCAAGCAGGATAAAAACAAAAGCAGAAAATATTATCATCGATGCCGATGGCAAAAAAACAAAATTTCACGAGCTGGTTTATGACGCAACCATCTCCAATCTCAATATTCCTGCGCTAGAAAAACTCTCCCAAACGGATGCAAACAATCAAGACGAAATCAATACACAGTTCGAGCAGATGCTCTCCGGCGGTGCTACACTGGATATTTCTGCTTTGGGTGTTTCAAAAATTGAAATTAATGACAAAACAATGGATGGCTTTACCCTTAATGCAAAAGTTTCCCTAGACAATAGAGTTGATCTGCAAGCATGGCAGATCAACCCCCTGGCAGCCCAAGAAGTCATCAATGCACAAACAAACATAGTCATCTCGTCTGAACTTTTTGCACATCTTATGCAGGAGCCTGAAGCCATGATAATACCCATGCTATTTCCTCCAAAAGAAGAAAACGGAAAAAAAATATATGACATTGAGCTTAAAAAAGGTGTGTTAAAAATAAACGATACTCTCCTAAAATAAGAACCGCAAAGCAAGCAACAATTGCTTATTGTATCTTTTTTCACATTTAGCAAAAAAACAAAATTCTGTCCTAAAATTTAAACAGTGAAGATTTGTCCAATTCTTTTACCCGAAAAGTTCGCCGGTGCACTTCACATCTGCCATGTCTGAGCAGTGCCTGAATATGCGCTTTGGTTCCATATCCTTTATGGTTTTCAAATCCATATTGTGGATACTTTTGAGCCAAGGCTATCATTTCCCTGTCTCGCGTTACCTTTGCCAAAATGCTTGCCGCACTAACCTCAGCTATCTTTTCGTCTGCTTTAACCATGGTGTCTATATGCTTTGTTCCAAACGTACTGTTTCCATCAAAAAGATAGTCGCACTGCGGCAAGTGTGCCTGTATAATTTGTAAACCTTTTTGTAAACACTTTGAAATACCCTATGCATCAATTTGTGCAGCCGAAAAAGAGATAATATGAAAACGGGCATTTTTGATAATGATTTCATAAAGTGCTTCTCTTTTTTTTTCTGTGAGCTTTTTAGAATCCATCAACCCCGCATCAGCCATAGATCCATCCAATATCACCCCTGCCATAACAAGCGAACCGGCAAGCGGCCCTCTTCCTGCCTCATCGATACCACAAAGAGATCTGCCAGACACGCTCACGCCCTTGAAGCAAGCAAAGCCAAAAACTCTTCACCATATCGTTCAAACTTGACTTCTCCGACTCCATGCACTTCTAGCATTTCATTTTTATTTTGTGGCAACTTTATACTAAGGTCTTTAAGTGTTTTATCTGAAAAAATGATATACGGCGGGATATTGTTAACCGATGCGATACGGATACGCAGCTCTTTGAGTTTGTCATATATCCCCACATTATAATCATCAAAAGAACTCATAGATTTTTTGGGTTCTGCATTTTTGATGCTGAGCCTCTCTTTTTTTAAATCAATGCGGTGCATGCCTCTGATCACTTCCGCACCAAAAGATGTCAACTTGTAAACCTTAAATTCTCCTATCTCAATGGCATGCAGCTCCAGCAATTTATCCCCTATGGTAAGCCACTGGCTTTTTGAATATTCTTCGCCTATACTGTAGACAGAAAGTGTATTGTGCCCGTTTTTTACAAGACGCTGCTCTTTGCTCCCGCGCAACACATCAACCACATAATGCAAACCATAAGTTTGTCCGGTACGCCAAATAGCAGACAAGAGCTTTTGTGCGGCCTCGGTGATATCTATCTTTTCGGCTGGGGACGTATCGCAGTTGTCACACTTGTCTTTGCATATCTCAATTCTATCATCAAAATATGCAGCAACGCTTTGATGCCTGCATCCTTCAGAATTGGCAAAACGCACCATGCTCTCAAGTTTGTAGTAAGCATGTTCTCTGTAGGGTGTTTCGGGCAAGTCATCAATGAACATCTTTTGCTGAACAATATCTTGGGCAGAAAAGAGCAGCAATGTCTCTGATGACAGCCCATCCCGGCCTGCCCGGCCTATTTCCTGATAAAAGTTTTCCAATGTCTTGGGCAAACTCATATGCACCACAAAACGAATATTGCTCTTGTCTATTCCCATCCCAAAAGCAATAGTGGCGACCACGATTTGAACCTTGTCCGCCACAAAATCACCATATACACTGTTTTTTTCTTCGGTTGGCAAGCCTGCATGATAAGCTTTTGCCATCACTCCTCTAGCTTGCAAGAAGCGTGCGACTGCTTCTGTAGATTTGCGAGAAAGGGTATAGATGATTCCTGAATCATTTTGATATGCCTTAAGAAATTCTATCAATTGTTCTCTGCCGTCCCCAATGCGATGCCGGGCGTTTATAATCAGATTGCTCCGAAACAGTGAACCTCTGACGCGCTTGGGGTTTATCAGGCCAAGGTTTGCTATAATATCTTGTTCTACTGCCTTAGTTGCCGTTGCCGTAAAGGCTGCAACCGGCACAGAAGGGAACTGCTCCTTCAGCAAAGAGAGTTTCCTGTAATTTTCTCTAAATTCATGTCCCCATTCGCTTACACAGTGCGCCTCGTCCACCACAAAGAAGTTGATAGGCAGCCGATGCAAAAGGGCAAGAAAATAGTCATTGGTTAAACGTTCGGGTGCGACATACAATAACTTAATCTCGCCTTTTTTAAGCTGCTCTTGTATCTGCATACTCTCTTCTAATTCTTGCATAGAACTCAGCATTGCTGCACTAATACCGTTGGCTTTGAGCGCAACCACCTGATCATACATCAGCGCAAGCAATGGGGAAATAACGACGGTTATCCCCTCCATCAAAAGCGAAGGCAGCTGATAACAAAGAGACTTGCCTCCGCCTGTAGGCAAGACCATTAAAACATCCTGCTTTGCCAAAATAGCGTCTACGATCTCTTCTTGCAGGGGCCTGAATGCATCATATCCAAAATAGTATTTAAGGGTTTGTTGTTTATCCATGCTGCAATTGTAGCAAGTTGAAAGAAAAGATCTGATAAAGATGTCGAATTGACATTTTTTATTTAAAATATCTTTTTGCTTTCGAAGGCTTGAGATAGTTCAAATCTACGACAATAAGCCCATCAATACAATTGTTAAAATTTTTATCATATCCAAAATCCAAAAACTTTACTCCGCCCTCTTCACATACTTCTGCGTATTGCTTATAGAGTGTCGGGATAGCATATCCCATCAATCCCAGTTCTTCTTTAAGCTTATGCTGATCCTCTCTGTAGTTATCGCCGGCAAACAAGTTTTGACAATATGCCTTCAGTTCTGAGGGGATACTGTAGGAAACCTTATGTGTAACCAGCTTCTCTTGGGAACCAAAATAGTGTTGAAAAAAATAAATCATCAAAGCTTTGGCTTTATCATTGAATGCATCGCTTAGACTTACTGCACCAAACAAATAGCGTATCTGCGGATTTTGTTTCACATACGCGCCAATCCCCTGCCACAGATAATCCAAAGCTCGGCTATTCCAGTATTTGGGTTGAACAAAACTTCTTCCAAGCTCCAATCCTCTTCCAAGATACGGCAAAAAAGCTTCATCAAAATCAAATAGTGTTCTGGTATAAAGTCCGTCTGCGTCGAACTCTTCTATAATCTCTCTTGACTCACCCAAACGGTATGCGCCGGCTATTTCCAAAGCCTCATCATCCCAGATAATGAGATGTTTATAATAATAGTCATACTCATCGAGATCCCGTTTCTTGCCGCTTCCTTCTCCCACATGGCGAAAACTTACTTCCCGCAGCCTTCCAATCTCTTTAAGCACACAGTTTTCTATGGGCGTTTCATATAAAATAATCTTTTTGCCGTCAAACGTCTCTCCCAAAATCTTTCCATGTTTTAGTTCAGCTTTGAGTTCGCCTCTGGATTCAGGTACTGAAATTTCGTTTTGTGTTTTAAAAAGCGGTTTTTTGTGTTTGGCAACACGGTAAAAATGTTTTCGTAAAAGCTTCACGACATTGTTGCTCCCCAAAGAAGGGAGGTGATACGCATCAAAAGGTATAGGTTTGCCTATCGTAAACTCTATTTTTTTACCTTTGGCTTTAAACATTTCATGAGGAAGCGTTACTGTTGCCAAAGAGCGATTAAGCATTGAAAGGATATAAAAATGATTAGAATTTTTTGCTTTAATATAGACAGGGAGGATTGGTGCTTTCATTTTTAAAGCGATTTTTAAAAAACCGCTCTTCCACGGAGTATCTTTGATGCCGTTTGGCCTGGCACGACTGACTTCGCCGGAAGGAAAAATGATTACGGCTTGTTCTTCTTCAAGGGCGTGGTATACGCTCCTGATCGTCTCTCTGTTCATCCCTCCGGTGATATTGTCCACAGGTATAAGCACATCTCTAAGGTTTTCAAGACCCAAAAGAAAATCATTCGCTACGATCTTGATATCGCCTCTGACATCTTTAAGCAGATGCATGAGCGCCATTGCATCCAATGCGCCCAAGGGATGGTTGGCGATAATCACTGCTCTTCCGTATGTCGGTATATGACGCAACTCTTCTTTTTTTAATCCAATCGAAATATCAAAATAATCTATAGTTGCCTCAATAAAACTAAATGCATCTTTTTGTGCATTTTCCCGTAAAAACATATTGATCTGGTCTTCATGAAAAAGTTTTTTTAAACCTGCAAAGAGCAGCTGCCTTAAGGCCTGAGGCGCCACCGTGATCCTGGGATAATGGTGCTCTATATAATTTTCTATACTCATCTGCATCAGGCTATCCTATAAAGTTCATTCATCTCATTTATAAGATACCGATGCACCAGATCAATTTTTTCATGGGTTTCAAAAAGAGATTCGACCTTCTCCCATTCTTCATAAATAAGCTCCAAAGCCTCTTCTGCCGTAATCGCAAACGATTTGGCAACTTTAACTGAAAGCTGCCCAAGATGCTCGTCCCAAACGGTACATTCTGCTTGCATAAATAGTTCCTTTATATATAAGTTTCGTCATTGTAAAAGGGATTGATTACATTTTTATAACACCAAATTGCTCTTGGCAATAATTATTTTGCTGCGATTATCTAACATGCAGAACATAAAAGATATAATAAAACACGTAAGGGTAAGCCCATGAAAACGAGGCGGCTTATTAGAATTTATAGTTTATTTTTGATTGCAGTTATAAAGGATAAACAGAAAATGATTGATTGGTTGGATTATGAAGATTAGTTTAGCATTATCAGGCGGAGCGGCGCGAGGTGCTTTTCATCTAGGTGTAATCGAGGCATTGGAAGAAAGCGGATTTTCTATTGAAGCCATTTCTGGGACCAGTATCGGCGCAATTATTGGCACCAGCTATGCCGCAGGGGTATCCCCTAGAGAACAATTGGATATTTTTGAATCCAAAGCCTTTAAAAAGATTTTCAAGCCCAAAGGGTTCCGCAACGGTTTCTTTCACGTCGATCAGCAACAAGACATTCTCAAAAAACTCATCCCTGTCACACATATTGAAAAAACGCGCATCAAATTACATATTACGGCCGTGGATCTTATCAGTGGAGAAATCATCCGTTTTGATAAAGGAGAAGCCATCCCTTTATGCGTAGCTTCCAGCGCCGTCTTGCCTCTTTTTGAGCCGCTCCTCTACAAGGCATACCATTTAGCAGACGGGGGCGTAATGGACAATCTTCCTGTTGCCCCGCTGCTTGCATACAATTATCCCATTATCGGCGTAGATCTGCATCCGCTGCATCATGGATTTGAACCTTCATTCATCAGCGGCATCAGGCGCACTCTTTTTTTGACATGGCGCGCTTCCATCCAGGAACATCTCAAACTATGTGATTTTTATATCACCAGCCCCAAACTCTCAAACTATAGGCTTTTGAGCTTTAAAAATCTCAAAGCGATGTTTCATCTTGGCTACGAAACTACACTGGAACTATCAAAACAAAAATTAAAGTTTCCCGCCGATTCTTGCAAAGATTAATTTAGAGGCAATATCCTGAAGCCTGTC
>JAUPLS010000103.1 GCA_030836805.1 Campylobacterota bacterium
GAGAAGATCATTAAGGAAGCTATGATGCGTGAACGTCGTCGGGGAGGACAGATTTTTTATGTCTTCAATTCCATTGCGGGCATTGATGAGAAGAAAAAAGAGTTGCTGCATATCCTTCCGAGTATGCGTATAGCGGTACTGCATTCTAAAATTTCAGCCCAAGAGACTGAAGATGAGATGATGAAATTTGAAGAAGGGGAGTATGATGTGCTGCTTTCCACCTCTATTGTTGAATCGGGTATTCATATGCCTCATGCCAACACGATGATCGTTGACGGGGCAGACAGCTTTGGCATCGCTGATCTTCACCAGCTTAGAGGACGCGTAGGGCGCGGCGGCAAAGAAGGGTACTGCTACTTTATGGTCGCAGACAAAGAGCGTCTTACCGACAATGCCAAACGAAGGCTGCTTGCGCTGGAATCCCACTCCGATCTTGGCAGCGGGGCAGTGCTCGCTTTTCATGATCTTGAGATCCGCGGAGGAGGCAATATCATAGGAGAAGCACAGAGCGGGCACATCAAGCAGATCGGATATTCGCTTTATCTGCGCATGCTTGAGGATGCGATCCGTGAACTCAGCGGAGAACACAAAGAAGCAGAACAGCATGTGGATATGAAGCTATCAGTAGATGCTTATTTGAGCGCGGAACTTATCGAAGAAGACAGATTGCGGCTGGAACTTTACCGTCGGCTCTCTCTTTGTGAAAGTGCAGGCGAAGTGTATGAGATCGAATCCGAGATTGCAGACCGTTTTGGCAAACTCGACAGGATTACAAGACAGTTTATCGATATCATGGTCATGAAGGTGCTTGCCAAAGAAAAAGATATTACCAAAATCTCTTCATACGGAGAGAATGTTTTTATCGAATTTAGAGATGAAAGCAAAGCGCGCGTGGTTTTGAAGTCGTCAAGCAAAGATGATGATGACATCATTGCTGCCGCAATGGGATATCTGAAATCAAAACAATCTTCATGCAAGGAATAATTGTTGGGATAGCTTGCGATTTTTAATTTTTGCCACACTCTTGAGTTGAACCCTTTTTATCCCTTGCGGTATGATTTTCATATGTTAACCTTCAATTAACCCCCCTAAAGTATAATTTTTAATTAAAATGCAGGAGAGAAGTGTGAATCAAACTATCACTGATATCAAAACAGAGATCTCTAAAGTTTTGGTAGGTCAAGAGAAGATGGTGGAAGGATTGTTGGCTGGACTGTTGTGTCGGGGGCATATCTTGCTTGAGGGTGTGCCCGGGCTTGCTAAAACGACAGCGGTTAACGCTTTGGCAAAGAGTTTGGGATTGGGGTTTAAGCGCGTACAGTTTACGCCGGATTTGCTTCCTTCAGATATTATAGGCACAGAGATTTATGATCCCTCAAGCAACTCTTTTAAGATCAAAAAAGGACCTGTTTTTACCAATCTTTTGTTGGCAGACGAAATTAACCGTGCTCCGGCAAAAGTGCAGTCCGCACTTTTGGAAGTGATGCAGGAAAGACAAGTAACCATCGGAGATGAAAGCTTTAAGATAGATCCTCCGTTTTTGGTGATGGCAACGCAAAATCCTGTTGAGCAGGAGGGGGCCTACGAACTGCCTGAAGCGCAGCTTGATCGGTTTATGATGAAAGTAGTTGTGGGATATAACACCAAAGAAGAAGAACTTGAAATTGCCCGCCGCGTAGCCAACAACAGCTTTGAAAGCATAGAACAAGTGGCAACAGTTGAAGATTTAAATCGTATTGCAGATGAAGTAATGCAGGTGCATCTTGATCCTGAGATAGAAGCTTATATTGTTGAACTGGTTATGGCTACGCGTAACCCGAAAGCCTATGGACTTGAAGAGATTGCTTCCTATATAGAGTTTGGCGCCAGCCCCAGGGCGAGTATAGATATGTATAAAGCTTCGCGGGCGATTGCTTATCTTAAAGGAAAAGACTATGTTTCGCCAATAGAAATAGCCTATATTGCCAAAGAGATATTGCGTCATCGTGTGATTCTCTCTTATGAGGCACAAGCAGAAGATGTTACGCAAGATCAGATCATAGAGAAGATATTGGCGGCAGTGCCGATTCCGTAATGTACTGCATTATGGAAAATGAGGAGTTAGAAATGAGGAATGAGGAATTTTTGTATGCAGTGCTGTGCAATGCTTTTATCCTAAATAATAAAAGGTTTTTGAAAAAAAACAAATCAGCACTCAGCACTCAGCACTCAACATTCAACACTGATTTATCAGAGGTATTCCGATGAATCTGGCGGCAAAAAAAATAATCCTTAAAACCAAAAAGCAAGTCTATGGGGACAGGGTTGGAAATAATGCTTCGCTTTTTCAGGGCGAAGGGTTTGAATTTTCAGAGCTTCGGGAGTATGTGCATGGAGATGATGTGCGCAAAATAGACTGGAAAACGACCGCCAAGCTCGGCAAACCCTATGTAAAGGTTTATAAAGAGGAAAGAGAGCTAAATGTTGTAGTGGTTTCAGTGCTTGGCGGATCGGTTTATTTTGGTACAGTCAGACAAAAATCTGATGTGATAGCAGAAGTGGTTGCTACGCTTGGATTTTCTGCTGTAAAAAATAGTGATCTTTTTTCCCACCTTTTGTTTGCAGATAATTTGTATAGTCTTGGCAAACCAAGCAAAAAGCGTTTTGCTATCCATCAGGCGGTAGAAGAGATTATTCGTTTTGATCCATTGGGCAAAGAATCCAATTATGATGCCTTGGTCAATACGCTGATAAAACGGCTCAAAAAAAAAGCCTTGCTTTTTATTGTCTCTGATTTTGTGGGAGATATAGACTTTAAGCTTCTTGGCAAAAAACATGATCTGTTTGCCGTAATCGTGCGTGATAAATTTGAAGAAAATCCTGACGAATTAGGTTATTTGAGACTTATCGACATGGAAAATAAAAAAAGTTTTGAGGGAGATGTAGATATGCAAACACTCAAGCACTATAAAAAAGCACTTCATGAAAATGACGATAAGCTCTACAAGCAATTCAAAAAGCAAGGAATACGGTTTACCAAAATCTATACGGATGAGGACCCGGCATTGAAGCTCATGAAGCAGATGAGGAGAGTATAAGAATGAGAAATGAGAAATTAGGAATGGGGAGTGTCGGTAAGCTTTTCTTTGAAAAGCTTTTGTCGGGCAGAAGTACTGTAGCGCAGTACAATCTAAAGTTCTTTACTCTTCACTCTTTGCTTCTCATTGTTTGGATGACTGCAGCGCAGGCAGAAGAACAGAATTTAACGGTACAGATTCGGGATATCAAACCGCTTTTGGAGATACCCGACAGCTCTTATTACATTTATTGGGGCTTGATTGGCTTTGGAGGTTTGTTGTTGTTTGGCATTCTTTTTTTTCTTTTAAAAAAAATATGGGAACAACGCAAGATAAATCTCGCCAAAACTTATCTTGCCAACCTTAAAGCCATTGACTGGAAAGAAACTAAAAAGTCAGCCTATGAAGCGACGCACTATGCAAGGCTTCTAGCAACGGATGCGCGCAGAAAAGAACTGTTTTTTCAGCTTGAAACGATGCTTGAAAAATATAAATATAAAAAAAATGTTGATGCATTAGATCAAGAAACACACAATCAATTCAATCTGTTTGTAAAGGTGGCCGATGAATCAATTTAGTTTTGAATATCCCTTCTTACTGTTGGTTTTGATTTTTTTCCTTTTATGTGCCAAATGGTGCAAAGAGAGATCTCGGGCGATTTTTTTTCCTCATGTAAAACGATTGATCGCACAAAACTCTTCCAAAAATTCTTTGCTGGAATGGCTCAAATGGATGGGGGTCGTTTCGGCAGTGATTGCCTTTGCTTCACCTGTTACTACTAAAAGTTATACCAGTAGCAAAAAAGAAGGGCGGGATATTGTATTGATCCTTGATGCAAGCGATTCAATGCGCCAGGGAGGGTTTGATGCAAGCGATCCTTGGAGAAATAAATTTGATGTAGCCAAAGAAGTTGTTGGTGCATTTGTGGAAAAACGAAAAAATGATCGTATAGGAATGGTAACATTCGCAGATGTCGCGTTCATCTCCTCTCCTCTAACTTTTGAAAAAAAATTTTTGCAAAATATTATTGAGATGCAGCAGCTTGGCATGGCAGGGAAACGTACAGCAATCAACGATGCGATCGTGCAAAGCTACAGTATGCTTTCTCGAAGTAAAGCCAAAACCAAAATAGCAATTTTGCTAACCGACGGGATAGAAAATATGAGTAAAGTATCTTTTGAAGAGCTTCTGAAAATGATAAAAAAACAAAATATTAAGCTTTATACCATAGGTATGGGCAGTCCTCGCGACTATGATGGCCGTTATCTGGAGGCTTTGGCGCATGCAGGCAAAGGTCAAGTTTACGGAGCAGGCAATGCGGCTATCCTTTCGAAGATTTATGAAGAGATAGACAAGCTTGAGACAAGCAAAATGGATGACAGGAAGATAGTAGAATATACGTATCTTTATACCTACCCTCTTTTTTTGGCGATTTTAAGTTTACTGTTCTTTGTCTATTTTAGAAATGTCAAAGGAGCATAAAGCGGTGAACAGTAAACAGGCGGCCGGCAATAGTTGCATTGACAATATGCTGAATTTCTTTTGGAGTTTACAATTGGGAATTGTATCAAACATATGGGTTGCCAATCAGGTTGGGAATCATAAAACAATAAAAAAGGAGTACAGATGAGTTTTGTCTATCCCTACTTGTTTTGGACACTGATTATTCCTTTTGTCCTTTTTGCTTTATTGATCTCAACCAACAAGGGGAGGCTTTTGCGTATCTTTGATGAGAAGGTGCTTGAAAGACTGAGCGCAACAAACGGGACGCTCCCCCTTGTGGTGCGCCAGATGCTGATGTTTACTTCCATATTTTTTATGATCGTGGCGATGGCAAGACCTGTGGTGGAAAAGGGAGACAAGATCGTGCCCGTTGAGGGGTTAAGCTTGCTTGTGGGACTTGATATTTCTGGTTCCATGAGAAGTCAAGATCAATATCCCAATCGTTTGGAGTTTGCCAAGAAAAAGATGGAGCCACTTTTTGATGCCATGCCAAGCGATGAAATCGGCGTAGTAGCCTTTGCGCACTCTTCTTTTATGATAGCGCCGTTTACTGCCGATAAAGAAACGCTCAAAGAGATGATCAAAGGGGTGAACGAAAATTATATTAATATGGGCTCGACAGATTTTGAAAATCTGGCGGTGTTGTCTGCGCAGCTATTGAAGGATAAATCTTCCAAGATTCTGATCGTATTTACTGATGGCGGAGACGAGGAGGCCCTTGGAGAATTTGCCGACATTCTTAAGGCGAATGATATTGATTTTTATGCAGTGCTTGTAGGCACCGTTAAAGGCGCTCCGGTTATTGATGAAAAAGGTAAGCCGTTTACACAACAAGACGGTTCAATCGCCATTGCACAAAGAAATGATGCGCTTCTGGAGATTTCTAAAAATAATGAAGGTATGGGAGTGGTGGCTAGCAACTCAAAAGAGGAAATAGAAAAACTTGTCTCCATGATACGAAATAAATATAAAAATAAACAGCAAGGTGAGGTGAAGATCAAAGAGCGCTTAGAATTGTTCTGCTATCCATTGGGAGCCGGCTTATTGCTATTGTTGATGGCTTTGAGTTCGATGCCTACAAGAGGAGCAAATAATGAGCGCCAAGCAATTGGCAAGGGAGAAAATAAATGATTAGAATATTCTTTACTTTTTATATTTTATTCTTTACATCCTTGAGTGCGGGTTTAACGGATTTTAAAACTATTCAAGA
>JAUPLS010000104.1 GCA_030836805.1 Campylobacterota bacterium
AATCAACCCCGATAGAAATCTCGCCGATATCGACTGTAAAATCAAACGGCTTTGAATCTTCCCGGGGTGTTTTACTTTTAAAAGAAGAGATAAGTTTTTCGATCGTATCGATATTTGCTTTTTCAATCTGCAGTTTTGTCACAGCAATTTTTTTATGCAAAAGCATATTGGGATTCCATTTTAACGCAATCCTGTCGGCCAACGGCTCCCCCCTATATCTGGGCGTTTCTATCTCTATGCCCGTAAGCATATTTCCTCTCAGTGCATCGTAAGAGATATCGTATCGGGGGGCAAACTCGTCTACTACTTTTTTGATAATCCATGGAGAGTTTGCTGCAAAATAAAACAAGCCCCCCAACACCAAAACCGACATAAATACAAAAAAGGCTATTCCCTTTGATCCAAAAGAAGAATTGTCAGGCGATGCTGTTTTCAAAATGATTGTCCTATCTGAAACGAAATACCATACTGAGATAGGTCATTAACATTAAATCCGACATCGAACTTCAAAGGTCCAATAGGTGTCATATAGCGTACGCCTACCCCTGCAGAAGTAATGAAATCTCCTGAAAAATCATAGCTTTTTGCAGTAAGCATCGTATTATCCGTAAAAACTGCCCCATAAAAATCACCCCAAATTGGATAATCTGCCTCGAAAGAGAGATTGAGCATACTGGAAGCGCCTTGTATGCTGTCTTCTTCCGGAGAAAGAATGACGCCTATCTCCCTAAACCCATAAGCTCTGTTGCCAAAAGACCCTCCTCCAAAAAAGAGTTTTGATTCGGGTATCTCATTGGAGGCCTGGTCCACTGCTCCCATTTTGGCGATGCCGGCAAGCGTAAGTTCTCCGAAGGTGTGGATATATCTTCCCTCCAAAAGCGCCATTGTGTAGGCGCTCGCCTCATCATTATAAGGAACGCCGTACTCAAAATACCCCGAAAGATAGTATCCGTATTTAGGATTGAGTTTTGAATCCCTGGCATCATAAACTATGTCCAAATAGGGATAAAAAAGTAAAAATTCTCCATCATTGATTGCCTGCTGCAACACTTGACTGTTTTGAAGATTGTCCAGAAGTTCAATTTCAATATCCTCAAGTGCGAGTCCTGCTCTAATCCTTAGCCTGTCGTACTCATGCTCAAGATAGCTTCTTCCGTATGCTTTTTTTTCGGTAAACCCTACATATTCTAAATTTGAATACCCCAATGTTGCGCCATAGTCTAAATAATATCCAAACAGATCAAACCATGCCGGTTTAAAAAAATCCAATTGGAGTAATTGTTCTTTTTGAGACCAAGAAGCCTGCAAAGCCATTTTTTGGGCATCACCCATAAAGTTTCTTTTGGTCACCTCGCCGTGCACTCGGGCACCAACATAGGTATCATACCCTGCGCCGGCCTCCAGGTGATACGGCTTCCTCACCTCTTTTAATACAATATCCACAGGCACCTTATTGTAAAACTTACGGTCAAAATTTACGATTGCACTGTCAAATACATCAAGCCTGTATAAATTAGAATACGTCTGCTTGATCCGTCTGGTATCAAATCTTTCCCCTTCTTTTGCAGCAACACGTGAAAGTATTATTTTTTCATCTATCGTCTTTAAGCCCGTGATATTGGTTTGGCCAAATACACAAATACCGCCTTTTTTCAATACGTATTTAAGATCGGCCTGATGGGTATCCAAATCTACATACGCCTTAGTATTAAGATCATAACTGCAATAGCCGTCTTCGAGCAAAGCGCTGATAATCTCATTTTTAATTCTGATGAACTCCTTGGCTCTAAACCTCTCACCTTTTCGAAACACAATATGCCCGGCAATACTGTAATCACTGCTAATATTGATATCATTGACAAGAACCGGTGTATTTTCGTTAAT
The DNA here is from genome assembly GCA_030836805.1 of Campylobacterota bacterium. Classification (GTDB taxonomy): domain Bacteria; phylum Campylobacterota; class Campylobacteria; order Campylobacterales; family Sulfurovaceae; genus Sulfurovum. The sequence continues at coordinate 1,885 of JAUPLS010000104.1, forward strand.
CTTTATATCGACCGTGGTATTGGTTTCTCTGATCGTAAAATTGGCATCATAAAATCCTTCCGAGTCATAAAAACTTTTCAATGTCAGGTTGAGTGTTGGAATCAACTTGTCTTTAATGCGAGGAGTATCTTCTTTCCAAAATTGAAAAAAGCTTTTGGTATCAACACTTAAAGCATCATAAAGTTCTGTTTTCCCAAAAGCTTTTTGCCCCGAGATGTGAATAGTATGTGTAGGCAACTTAATTTCATCTGCACCAAGCAAACTACTTAAAAACAAAGCAAAAAAAAGTATTAGTTTATAATTTATTGTTTTTATCTTCATTTTTACATTTTATCAAAAAGGAACTAACATAAAGCCTTTATATTCTATACAAAAAAACCATAATCAAAACACTCCGATTTCATGCATCAAAAACAAATTACCAATCATTAAAACACAAAAGAGAGATACCAAAATGCAAATTTCTCAGTCCAACAGATCTTTTACGCTCTGCAGAGGATCTTTATGCTTCTCTATCATCTCATAAACCTCAGCGGCAATGGGTAAGTAGATATTCTTTTCCTGGGCTATTTTGTGCAGTGCCTTGGCTGTTGGCACACCCTCTGCAACTTCTCCCAGCTCTTGGAGGATCACCTCCATGCTTTTTTTGGCAGCAAGCCCCAATCCCACCCTATAGTTACGAGAGAGTGTTGAACTGGCGGTCAAAAAAAGATCTCCCGCACCCCCCAAAGAAAGAAAAGTCTCACTCTTTGCGCCAAAAAAAATACCAAACCTTGTCATCTCCACAAGTCCCCTCGAGATCAGTGCAGCCCTGGCATTATTCCCAAGCCCAAGCCCGTCACAAACACCTCCGGCGATAGCAATCACATTCTTGTAGGCTCCTGCAACCTCTGCACCTACCACATCATCGCTGATATAACCTTTGATAAAGTCCGGCAAAGCATCTGCGTAGATTTTTGCGAGTTCCAAATTGGTTGAGCTGATGATCAGCGCCGTAGGCAAAGATTGTTCCACTTCGCTTGCAAAAGAAGGCCCTGAAATGAAAGCCAATCTATCAGAGGGGACAAATTCTGAGTAAATTTCATTTAAAAAAGCTCCGGTGGCTGTTTCTATCCCCTTGGCGGCAACCAGAATCTTCTGCCCCTTATCCTTAAAATACTTTTGCATCCAACTGCGCACACTTTGTGCGGGTATAGCCATCACAAGATATTCTCGGCCCAAAGCTTCATCCACTGAAACAAAATGCTCTATCTCTCTGGGTGTACGGGAGGAGATGACCACATCATTTTTCTGGCGGTATGCATGATAAAGCGCCTGCCCCCATTTGCCTGCACCGATAATAGCGATATTCATGACCGATCTCCTCCCTCTTCCGTCTGTATTATCAAATTTTCAAAAGCGTTCAATTCCTCTTCCCTGCCTATGCAAACTATCGTATCCCCGCTATCTAGTTTATGATTGATTCCCGTTGTCGCAAAGACAAAACTATTTCCTAATTCCTGATCGATCATCCCCACCAAAAGCACTCCATGCTGTTCAAAATTATACTCATCAGACATTACCCCTCGCAAAAAAGAGCCTTCCGGAATCATAATCTCTCTAAAACTGATCTCATGCTGATCGCCTACGAATCCCTCTAAAAGCTTTGTCGTGACAGGCCTCTTAAGAATACTATGGATACGGTTGGCGCTGACTTCATAAAGATCAATTACTTTATCAGCGCCTGCCATTTTAAGTTTTTGTGTCGTATGAATCGAATCCGAGATAGATAAAATAGTGCATGACTCAAACAACGAACGAAGGGAGAGCGTTAAAAACACATTTAAATGCTCATCATCCATCACGCAGACAAGCTGATCTTCTGGTTTAATATCAAGCTTCATCAAATGCTCATCATTGGTTACATCGACCAGATACGTATCCTCAAATCCGTCCTCTACAGCTTGTTGGCGATTCTTTTCATCAGATTCTACGATTACGATATAAAAACCGTCTTCGCTCAACCCCTTACCGATAGGTTTTCCATGGTTGCCATAACCAAACAGAAAAACTCTTGAGCTTGAGCTTATCATCGTGAACTCCCCTGATAAATATCTTTAAAATAATCAATACTCATTTCTTGACCCATCACCAACAATACATCTCCATCCTGGAAAATCTCATATGCAGAAGGAATAAACATAAAAGGATAGCCTTTTCCCCTATAAATACCAATAAAAAGAAGTTTAAAAGCTTTAAAATCTATTTGATCAACACGTTTTTTGCAAATCATATCATGCTCTAAAACATGGATCTCATCAATGCGGGCAATACCTTTCCCTGCTAAAATAGCGTGCACCGCTTTATACATAGTAGGATGAGAAATTGCAGTGCGTATCATAGTGTCGGCCACTTCGCTGGGGAGCAGTATATGATCCGCGCCGGCACGCTCAAATTTTTTAACCATTTCGCGACTGCTTGCTCTGGCAATAACATCTATTTTTGAGGAGACGCTTTTCGCATTGAGTGTGATATAAATATTTTCGACATCATTTCTGGTGAGGCAAAGAAGTGTTATCTTGGCATGTATCGCATTGAATTTACTGAGGGTTTCATATCGGCTTGCATCTTCTTGTATCACATCAAAACCGTCTTTTTGTGCCTGATGGACCTTGAGCGGATTATTTTCAAGAATGACATAATTTTGTATTTGGCCTTCATTTTGAGCAAAAAACATTTTGGTCATCTGGCCGTATCCGCAGATGATAAGAAATTCTTTATTTTTATTGATTTTTTCAATAATGCGGACCTCTTTGAGTTCGACTAATTTTTCCGAAAAGGCTGAGACAATGACCGAAGTTGCAAAGGAGATCATCGCAATCCCGCTGATGATAATGACCATAGAGATGGTTCTTCCCACGTCAGTTACAGGAAAGATATCCCCGTATCCTACTGTTGAGATCGTCACCAAAGCCCAATAGATCGCATCAAAAGGCGACTCAATATAGGGATTAACCTGCTCTTCAATGACATAAAGAGCTATACCTGCCGTCATTACGACAAAGACAAGAAGAAACAAAAGGGTTAACAGTTCAAAACGTTTGCTTGAAAGTACGTGTGTAAACTGGTTGATACTCTTGGCATAACGGAGTAATTTAAATACTCGGAAAAGTACAAAAATTCGCAATATTCTTAGCGGCCTGTAGGCGGGAAATATGGCCAAAAGATCTATGATGGCAGAAGGGGTCAGCATATAGTCTACTTTTTGCCTTAATCCTTTTTTTAGTACCTTTTTTATGCGAAACTCCCTTCCAAGAAATTCCGATTGCCTATATTCTTCAGCCACCATAGGACTTATATCGGCATGAACCCACACACGCAAAAGATATTCGATAAGAAAAATAGCCGACACGACATAAATATCATAATATTCTATCCATTCAGGTACAGGATGTTTCACTTCATACACAAGGATAAATACAGAAGTAATAATAAAAAAAATAATGCTTAAATCTACATATTTTTTATAAGGATTCAAAGGGTTGTTCAGTATATTCCGAACAAAAGATTTAGCTGTTTTATAGCTTTCGGAACGAGAAAGAGCCAAAGCGATTTTCAATATCAACCGTTTCACTTTTTCGCTCCTTCTGTTTAGACTAATCTAATTTTTGCTTAAGCAGTTCATTGACCTTTCCCGGATTCGCAGATCCTTTGCTGGCTTTCATCGTTTGCCCTACAAAAAATCCAAACAGTTTGTCTTTTCCTGATCTATACTCAGCTACTTTATCTTGGTTGTTTGCAAGTATTTCGTCAATGATTGCCAAAATTGCGCCATCATCACTTACCTGTGCAAGTCCCAGCTGATCAATAATCGCATCAATATCTCTACTTTCATTTTCCATCATATAGTCAAGCACCTCTTTTGCGCCTTTGCCGGAGATGGTATCATCTTCAATTTTAGAAACAAGGCAGCCAAGTGTTTTTGCATCCACCGGGGAATTTTCAATCGCCATACCCCCTTTGTTAAGCCGTCCCAGCAGCTCGGAAGTAAGCCAAGTTACGGCTGTTTTTGCAACGGCACCATGTGCAAGCATCTCTTCAAAATAGTACGCCATCTCTTTGGCTGCCGTAATGACAAGCCCATCTTCTTTTTTGATACCAAGCTCTTCAACATAGCGTTTTACTTTTGCATCAGGAAGCTCGGGAATAATTTTCGCCTCTTCCATCATCGCTTCAGTGACGATGACGGGGCGAAGATCAGGATCGGGGAAATAACGATAGTCTGCACTCTCTTCTTTGCCCCTCATAGACTTCGTTACCCCCTCGGCCACATTCCACAATCTTGTTTCCTGGCAAACCTCTTGGCCATACACGCCGTCCTCATATGCCTCAATCTGTCTTTGTACTTCATACGCAATCGCGGCAGCCACAAATCTAAAAGAGTTGATATTTTTTATCTCCACTCTTGTTCCAAACTCTTTTTGACCTTTTGGACGGATAGAGACATTCACATCGCATCTGAACGATCCTTCCTGCATATTGGCATCGCTGATGTCAAGATAGCGGACAATAGAGTGCAATTTTTTCAGATAGCGCACCGCCTCATCTGCTGACCTCATGTCAGGCTCGGAAACAATCTCAAGCAAAGGAGTTCCTGCACGGTTAAGATCAACTTTGGAGATATTTCCCTCATGCATGTTTTTTCCCGCATCCGCTTCAAGGTGTGCACGGGTAATTCCTATCTCCTTGGTTGTTCCATCATCAAAATCAATACTTAATGACCCTTCTCCGACGATAGGAATATCAAACTGGCTGATTTGATATGCCATAGGACTGTCTGGATAAAAATAACTTTTGCGGTTAAAAATTGATTTTTGGTTGACCTTGGCATCGATCGCATACCCAAAATTCATTGCTTTCTTGACTGCCTCAAGGTTGAGTACAGGCAAAGCGCCCGGCAAGGCCAGACAGGTAGGACAGGTATTTTCATTTTGGTGTGCTGCAAAAGAAGTGGGACAAGAGCAAAAGATTTTTGTTTTTGTGTTAAGCTGGACATGGACTTCAAGACCGATAACGGTTTCAAACATAAGTATTTTCCTTTAAAAAAATGACAAAATAATAATGAATGCATTATACCCTTTTGCTTATTTAGGGTAGATGAAACTTTTTTTGATACGATTGCATTAAAAAAGGAGTTGTATTGTTCTTTTCAAAACCTACACTTACAAATCTTTCTGCTCTCTTGTGCATCGGGCTTTCTTATGTGATGCCGTCCGCGTACCACTCCCCTTTGCTTTATGCAGGACTGTTTGCGCTTTCGGGAGCGCTCACTAACCAAATTGCCATTCATATGCTTTTTGAAAAAATCCCCGGATTGTATGGCTCCGGAGTCATTGAAAAAAACTTTGAAACGTTTAAAAAAGCGATCCAGGCGATGGTTATGACCCAGTTTTTCGCCAAAGAAAAGATAGAGGCTTTTTTTCAGCATGAAGATCAAAAAATAGATCTTGCTCCCCTTATCGGTTCCACAGATTTTACTCCGGCTTTTGATGCACTCTCTTTGACAGTAATGGAATCAAAATTTGGGGGGATGGTTTCCATGTTTGGCGGACAAAACGCCTTGGATTCCCTCAGAGAGCCTTTCGCAGAAAAACTTAAAAATGCTGTCACGGCCATTGTAGGCTCAAAAATGTTTAAAGCACAGCTGGAACATCATCTCCGACACTCTTCTTTGAGCAGCGACCTTATGGTTTCCATTGAACAGATCGTCACACAAAGACTTGATGAGCTTACTCCCAAAATGGTCAAAGAGTTAGTACAGGAACTGATCGGAGAACATTTGGGCTGGCTGGTGATTTGGGGTGGAATTTTTGGGGGCTTGATCGGAGTGGCCTCTTCTTTGATTCTCTAGATTTTTATATCAGCCAAAATACCGGATAGAGGCAATCCCTTCAGCGCCGGCCTCTTTGCAGGCCACCGCTTGCTCCTGCGTGATGATGCCTCCCAACGCTATTACCGGTATCGACAAGGCTGAAGTAACCGCTTCAAGCATAGCTAAACCGACCGGTTCTCCTTTGTTGGGAGTATCAAAAATGGGACTAAACGTCACCATATCTGCGCCGAGTGCTTCAGCCTGTTTTGCCCCTTTGAGCAAATGGGTGCTTACCACGACAAAAAGGCCGGCTGCCTTGGCATCCTTTATCTGATCAAACTGATCGCTTCTTAGATGCACTCCATCGGCACCATAAGCTTTGGCAAGATCCGCTTCGCCATGCAACAATACCCTATTAAACCCAAACTGTTTTGCGGCCGCCACAAACATTTTGGCGCAAAGGGCATACTCTTTGTTTTTTTTGTCCCGATAAACAATCATAGAAGCTTTTTGAGCAAAACGCTCCAAGTCCCTATGTAAAAATTCAAAATCCAGAGTAGCAGGATCGGTGACCGCATAAAAAAGCATCTTAGCGGTCTTGTTCTTTTTGGGCTGCAAGTTTTTCAAGAAGATCTGTCTGTTTTTTCAACTCGGCATACTGCTCTTGAACGGTGATAAAATGCTCTAAAATTAAAACCATCAGCAATCCGGGCAAAGCTGCCATAACAGCACTTACAACGGCAAACAATAAATTAATTTGATAAAAAGAAAGAAAAGAGGCAACCGCACCGATGAGCACAAAAGCCCAGGCGACACCAAGAAAAAAATTGACTACAAAATTTAACTTAGAAGCCTGTAGTCTCATAGATACACACTACGCAGAAATTACACTGCACCCATCGTATCTACAACGGGATTGGGTGCTTTTTCATGTTCTGCATCTACCGCAACGGCACCGGCAAGATACACGTAGATAAGTATCATAAATACAAAGGTTTGCAGCAATGCAGAAAAGGTAAGCAAAAGATAAGCCGGAAGCGGTGCGATAAAAGGCACAAGCATTAAAAGTACCCACAAGAAAAGATCATCCCCTTTAATGTTACCAAAAAGTCGGAACGAAAGAGAGATGATTCTAGAGAGGTGGGAAACGATTTCAATAGGAAACATTAACGGTGCAAGCATTTTCACCGGCCCTGCAAAGTGTGCAAAATAGTGAACTACACCATTTTTTCTGATGCCTTCATAATTATAATACACAAACACCATCAGTGCCAACGGCAATGTTATGTTAATATTGGAGGTGGGAGATTCAAATCCGGGAATAATACCAATCACGTTTGAAATAAAAATAAAAAGTCCAACTGCCGCTACAAGAGGAAAGTATTTTCTAGCCAGCTCTTCACCGATAACATCTTTTCCCATTGCAATCACGCCGCCAAGATAGGCTTCCATCACGTTTTGTGTACCTAAGGGTACTGCTCTAAAACTTTTTGTTGCCATTTTTGCAATAAACAATATAATTATCGTCACCAAAACCAAATGTGCAACCATCATTGCATCGCCATGACCAAAAATAGCACCTAAATAGGTAAATACACCTTCCATAAAACATCCTCTTTTGTGTAATATTTTGTGGATTATACACTTTTTATACTTAGAATTACACCCTTTTTTCCTGTCCCAGGCGATAAAGTGCAAAATCATATTTGACAGGATCTTTGCTGTCAAACCTTCTTAACATATCAGTCAACTCCAGCACTGCTTTCATGTCATAACTTTTGCGCTCAAGAAGCCCCAGTTTTCTTGAAACATGAAAAGTGTGTGTATCCAAAGGGATCAGCAAATCTTTTTTATCTATCTTTTGCCATAGCCCCATATCAAGCGCGTCTTTTCGAACCATCCAGCGCAGATACATCAGATAACGCTTATAGGTCCCTGTCTGGGCCGATACTCTAGGCATACTGCCTGCAAGAAAATCGTATCCGTAACTTTTACGGGGATAAACGGCTTTCAAAGCAGTAATAAAATGCCACAGCCCCTCAAGTATGTTTGCTTCTTTTTTATATCCTTCATAAAAAAGATTCTCTATCGTATCCACTTTTTTTAGACGCCTCAATGCTATGAACAAAGCCGTAATATCTTCACTTTTTTGAAAACGATAATAGTGCTTAGCCAGCACAGATGCTATCTTCTCTTCCTTTTCTTGAAGCAAAGAAAAATCCAAACTCTCCAAAAAGGCAACAATACTGTGGGCATTCCCATAAGCAAACAATGCGCAAATAAGGGCGATGGATTCATCCTGGTAACGAGAGGCAATCAAAAGAGGGTCCGGTTTGGCATAGGAGAGTTCATCGCTATGATTGCGCTTTTCAACTTCCCGATCTAAAAGCAGTTTAAGTTCTTTTAAATTGGCCGGGTTGATTTTTTGTTCTGTCAAAATGTAAAATGCTCACCAAGATAATATCTGCGCACATTTTCATCATGCGCTATCTCTTCACTGGTTCCCGATGCAAGCATCTCTCCGCTGCGCATCACGTAAGCTCTGTCACAGATGCCCAATGTTTCACGCACATTGTGATCAGTAATCAAAATACCCATATCCAACTCAACCAACTGCCTGATAATATTTTGTATATCCAAAACAGCGATGGGATCCACTCCGGCAAAAGGCTCATCGAGCAATAAAAATTTCGGCTCGCCCACCAATGCCCTTGCGATCTCAACCCTTCTTCTCTCGCCGCCGCTCAGACGTATTCCTTCACGGTTACGGATGGGTTCTATGTTGAAAATTTCAAGCAATTTTTCTATCCTGGGCCCGATGGTCTCCCTGGGCAGGTTTAATGCCTCGGCTGCAATAAGAAGATTTTCTTCCACGGTAAGGTCTTTGAAGATGCTTGATTCCTGCGGGAGGTAACCTATCCCCAATTTCGCTCTGCTGCTGAGAGGCAATTTTGTAATATCCCGGCCATCCAAAAAAACTTCTCCTCCGGTTGCACCCGTCAAACCGCATACCATATAAAACGAAGTGGTTTTACCCGCACCGTTGGGCCCCAGGAGCCCCACAATCTCTTTGCTTTTAACCTTTAAAGAAATATCATGAACGATTTTGATTTTTTTGATTGTCTTCGAGAGATGTCTGGCTTCAAGCGTATGCATTATATTTCTATCCTATATATTCTGCTCTGTTTGTCGGGCTCTATACTGATCAAAGCTACATGATAGCCGACATTTTTTAAAAAATCCCACAGCGCATCGCTGCCCCATTCCACCAGGTGCCACCCTTCTTTCTCAAACTCCTCGAAAAGCCCCATTTGCATAAACGCTTCATGGCTCAAACGATAAAGATCGTAATGGTAAAGATTTTTTCCGTAACAATGCTGCAAAGAAAACGTAGGAGAAGTGGCCTCTCCTTCTACTCCTCTTGATTTTGCGATCGCCTGTGTAAGCGTCGTCTTGCCTGCGGCCAGATCTCCACGCAAAAAAACAATACAGTTTCTAGGCAATTTTTCCTCAAGATACGCAACAATTTTATCCAGCTGGTCAAGCGATGCTTTGAATTCTTTCATAAATGCCTGTCTGTTACTTATTTTCATTTGACAATTGTTGGCTCACTTTGACAATCATATCTAAATGTGCTTGTGCTTTTTTGCTATCGATCGCCTCTTTTGCCATCGCTATTGCCTCTTGGATATCCCGCACATTTCCTTCTACAAAAAGAGCAAAAGCCGCATTAAGCACAATAATGTCTCTTTTGGCACCCTGCTCTTTTCCTGAGAAAATATCTCTGGTAATTTGTGCATTTACATGTGCATTCCCGCCCAAAATTGCTTCTTTGGGTGCATAGTCGAACCCGAGGGCTTCAGGGTTGATCTCTCCTTCTAAAATACGATTGTTTTCCAAATAGGCAAACGAAGTTCTGCAAGCAAGAGAAATCTCATCCATGCCGTCATGGCTGCTTACCACAAGGGCTCTTATCGTATCAAGCTCCAAAAGCGCATCTGCAATACGTTTGACATGGCTGGGATCAAAAACACCCAACAGATATTTTCTTGCTCCCGCCGGACTGCTCAATGGCCCCAAGATATTGAAAATAGTATGGTAGTCTATAGATTTTCGAATAGGCATAATGTGTTTCATTGCAGGATGATGGTTCATCGCAAAAATAAAACAAAATCCTGTCTCTTCAAGCATTTTCATCTGATTTTCAACGCAAAGGTCAAGGTTGATCCCAAGCGCTTCAAGCACATCTGCTGCTCCTGAGACACTCGTCACGTTTCTGCTTCCGTGCTTGGCAACAACGCACCCCAATGATGCCAGAAGAAGCGAAACCGTCGAAGAGATATTGAAACTTCCGATTTTATCTCCACCCGTCCCCACAACATCAATGGCTTTTTTTCTTAAAGCACTTGAAAGCGGAAGCTTAATGGAGTGTTCACGCATCACAGAAGCTCCGGCAGCAATATCTTCAAATGTCTCTCCCTTTCGGCTAAGCTCCATAAGAAACCGGCGCCCTTCTTCCTGACTCATTTCATTATTGAATAATCTTTCAAATTGTGCTCTAATATTCATTTGCTGCTCCTTTTTGTCATACACTCTCCACTTCTTTTACATATTCATCTTTTTGACTTTTGGGGATCGTTTTTGTTGCAGGAATCCTGAGCACCTCATAAGATTTGGCTCCTTTGAGATATTCTATCGTTACGATATCGCCCACAATAATATTTTTGGATGCTTTAGCCTGCATGCCATTGACGAGCACTACTCCGCTTTTGAGCATATCCGTAGCAACCGTACGGCGCTTTACCACATTCACTGCACTTAACCATTTATCTACACGCATGTTACTGTTTAAACTCCAATTCCGCGGCTTTTGCCGCAGTAATACCCTTGAGCGTAAGCTGGCCATCCAAAAGGTACATCTGGGCTTTAAGCTCTTTAAAAACCTGTTTTGCCTCTTTAAGGCTATACATACCGGTATCTACAAGCATCAGCATCACATCATTAAGCGTCTCATCAGGCTTTTTTTTCAAAATGCCCAACAGTGTCACTTTTTTGAGAAGTTCTTCTTCTTGCATCAAACCCTCTTTGCCTTAATGTAAATCCGCATTGAGCTTTACTTCTCTGGTGCTTCTTCTGCCGATAGTCTCACCTGTAAGCGAATTGTGTCTAAAATGGATTCCGTTAAGCCCTTGAAGTTCTTCTCCTTTAAAGGTGGTTTTTGCCTCAAGGCTGGCTGCGGGATTGGCGGCTTTGATCTTCTCCAGCTCTTCGGATGCGATTTTGATTTTGGTTCCTGCCAGGATCGTGATACCTGCATCTACAATACATCCATCACCCAGTGGAATTCCTGTTACGGAATTGGCTCCAAGAAGGGTATTTTCACCGATACTGATGGGGTTGCCGTCTGTCCCCGAAAGCACACCGAGGATACTTGCCCCCCCGCCTACATCTGAGCCCGCCCCTACGACTGCCGAGGAGGAGATCCGTCCTTCCACCATCACCGGGCCCAGTGTGCCAGCATTGAAATTGATATAAGAAGCTCCCGGCATTACCGTCGTACCTGCTGCAAGCTGTGCTCCCATGCGCACCTTGGAGGCTTCCAGGATACGTGTATTATCAGCAGGGATGACATGCTGCAGATATCTTGGAAACTTATCCACAGCATCTATGACAGGAAATGTGCCGCTTAGTTTCATCTCTATTTCATGATCTCTTAAATACTCAAGCTCATAAGGCATATTGCCTACCCATGCCACATTGCTTAATACGCCAAAGGCGCCGTTAAGATTGACGCCTCTGAGTTTCGCTTTACCCAAAGAAAGAGCATAAAGCTTCAAATAAACCGCTTCAACACTTGCAGGATTGGCATCTTCAAACAAAAAAACGATTCTGAAGTTTTTGCCTATATCTTCCATTGCCGCCAAAGCTTTGATCACTTGCACATTTTTATGCGCATCGCCCGTCGCTTCGCTCAAATAAGGCGCAAACGCGGCCATAGCATTGCTTACGAAGCTGTCATTGATCGTTGCAATAAACTCTGAACCTGAAAAATCCACCTCACTTTTTGCTTCCTGAAGTGCCTTGATAAACACAGCCGCAGAGCCAAAATTTTCTTTCCAGTTGACCATTCCAAAATTGGCTTGAAGGATTTTTTCGGCATTTTTTTGCCCCCTGTCAACTCTGGCAATACCAAATGCGATAGGCTCTTTGTATCCTTCTTGTGACGTCACTTGTGCCACTAACTTTTTGAATTCATCCGTTGATGCGACTGTCTGCATGGTCATATCGTCTCCTGTTGTCAATATTGTTTGAGGTAATTATACTTTGTTAGTTTGAAATTTTATACACATCAGCCATCATCTCGAACCAATCACGCTTAAAATGCTGTTTGATGCAAGATTCTTGGTGGGGAATGGTACACCTTGAACAGTCTTGATGAATCGCTTCTTTTGAAACCAACTTGCCACCGTGTGCCGAATGTATTGCACAGTAGCTGTAAACCGTTTTTTCTTCTTCTTTGTAAAATCCGTGATCATCAAAACGAAAATGGGGACATCCGCACAAATAACAGTTAAGGATTTCCATATCATGGCATTTTTTGTTCATTTGGTACAGTGGACAAAATGCAGGCTCTTGTTCCACCATATTTTCAAACCTGAAATAAGCGATCACTTCATCATCACCCAAGTCTCCCAATCTTTCCATCACTGCTCTGTGTTTTTTGCCATGTGATTCAAACCATTCCTTATAGGTCACAATACTCCTTTGGCATCTCTCAATAAGAACAATTATAACCAACTTTGTGTACAATCGCATCCATGAAACATCTTCGAGGCTATACCAGACGGTACTTTTCATTGGCGATCATCGCCATGTACTCAACCCTGAACAAGTTGTGTACGCTTGACAGCAATTATCAGTACCACAAATTCCCCTTTGAGCACCAAGAGTACAAAACCTCCCCTCCCTGCGATTCATTATCTTTATCACTTTTTATAACAATGAACTGAAACGTCATAGATAGATCCAACTCTTTTTATACGTCCACATATCTATTTTTAAAAACCAAAAGGAATATCATGAATCCAAATACTATTAGACTATCGCTCATCCCGGCATTATTGTTTGCCACAAATCTGCTTGCCGATGCCACGCTTGAACCCATTACTGTTGTCTCATCCAACAAAACCGAGCAATCCGTTCAAAAGACGACTTCCAACGTCGAAGTGATCACCGCCGAAGAGATAAAAGAAAAAGGCTATCAAAACGTAGCTGAAGCGATCGAACATATTGCAGGTATTTCCGTCGTGTATTCGGGGGGACTGGGGCAGCAAACCTCCTTTTTTGTCAGAGGCGCTGACTCGGGAAAGGTACTGGTTCTGCTAGACGGCATGCGCCTGAACGATCCAAGCACTACCGATGGACGCGCCATTCTTGACAATCTTACGGTAAATGCCATCAAACAGATCGAGATCATCAAAGGAGGCGCTAGCAGCATCTGGGGCTCCAATGCCAGTGCAGGCGTCATCAACATCGTTACCAAAACTCCAAAAAATGGTGTTCATGGTTCTTTAGCAGCAACCTACGGTTCATACAGTACAAGAGGTATCGATGCAGACATCGGCTATAAAGATCAAAAATTTATGGCACAACTATTAGCTTCTATTCTCAAAACCGACGGATTTTCCGCTTTGGCACCGCGAGATGCCGAGGATGACGGCTATACGAACAACCATGCCAACCTCAAACTAGGCTATGCTTTTGATGCCGGCAAGAAGCTCTCCCTGGGCTATCATCGTATCAAAACCGACACGCGCTATGACGATGCCTATTCAGCAGAGGGCGCAAACGATGACTACAGCCATGCCGATTCAGATCAGGAAAATATCGCCGCAGACTACTGTTTCAGCAAAGAGAACTACGAAGCAGCATTGCATGCAAGCAAAGGCACGTACGACCGTAGTTTTTATACAACCAGTGCATATTGGGGAGACGGCGTCAACCGCTATCATGCCACGCTCAAAGAATACAGCTTCATCAATGCATATACCTACAGTACCAACGGCAAAGCGGTTTTAGGGCTTGAGCATAAAGATATCGACGGCTTCAATCAGTACAATGACTATCCGGCCAGTCAGTCTGATTTTCTCAATCAGGCAATCTTTTTGTCCAATACCTATCTTCTAAGCGAGACAACCCTGCTTGAAACCAGCCTTAGATACGACCATTATGATGCATTTGAAAGTAAAACCACCTACAAAATCGGCATCAAACATGAGCATCCGTCGCTGTCCGATTTTACCACCGGTGCAAACTTCTACACCTCTTATGACGCGCCAAGTTCCTACCAGCTGGCCAACCCCGTACCCGGTACGCTGCTCAAACCAAGCTTTACCAAAGGATATGAGCTTTATGCCCGCTACAAAGAGTGGCTAAGCATCGCCTATTTTGACAACAAAATAGAAGACAATATCGATTATGATATGGCCAAATGGGGATATTACAACGTGGAGGGTACTTCCAAGTTTGAAGGCATCGAGCTTGCCGCTACTTACAAAATACCCGATATCGGTTTAGTGTTCTCTGCCAACTACACCCACCTTTTCACTTATGAAAAAGAAGACGGCACTTCTCTCGCCAGACGCCCAAAAGACACATTGAATGCTTCAGTTGATTATTATACAGATTCACAATCACATTATGGTATCGATGCCCAATACACAGGAAACAGAAAAGACATGGATTATAATACATGGCCGTATACAGAAGTTTCAACCGGAAACTACATCCTATGGAATCTCCATTTTGGAACAGAAGTCATGAAAGATACAGATCTCACCGTCCATGCCAAAAACATATTTGATAAAGAGTACCAATCCGTTTACGGCTATGCAACTGAAGGCAGGGCAGTTTATGCTAAAATAACATATAATTTTTAACTGGGGTGGGCCGTCGTCCCCCTTGCATTATACAAATCAATAAGGCATAACCTTTCATGTTTACACTTATTCCCTTTTGGTTTTTACCATACAAGTTTTTCAACTCACTCTTTTTGGGGTTGAGCGTGGGAGCTGTTTTTATCCTTTATGCTCCCTTGGAACCTTCCGTTTATTCTTTGGGGGGTGTTGTGCTTGCCATGGGCATGCTGCTGGTGGCAAGACTTTACCATATGATCCTGACTGCGAAATGGTTTTTTAGGATTTCTCTTTTTGTGGAGGGGGTTTTACTTTTGGCCATATGCTATTTTCTCTTCAAACCCTATACTTACCAAACAGCACTGATCATATATGCGGGCTATCAAGTTACTTTTGTCTTTGGAAGTTATCTGGTGAGGGTTGAGACGCTTTTATTGGGAAAAGACACGCTTTTAACCCAGGTAGATACGCTCAAACAGTTAGGCTATCTTTTGGGTATGGGAATATCCTATCTTTTCTACAGGATGCTCGCATATTGTGGCATCAGCGATCCCCAAGAGGAGGTTTATGCTCTGCATTTCTTGCTTGCTGCCGTAGAGATCCTTGTCATTTTTTTGATAGTTAAAAGTTTTAAACGCGTAACATAATTCAGCCAAAAATATTTATTTTTAGCAGTTGCACTGTTGTTTTCTTATCATCTTTCCCAAGAAGAAATAAACAGCCACCACATTCAGCAAAAAAAGTATCAGCAAAAACCCTTCATCAGCCTTCTTATCTATTTGTAAACCCAACAGTGAGTATATCAACTGGAGTGCTCCCAAAAAGAGTACCGTCCTGCGGATATTTTTTTTAAAAAATCGTTTCAATATATGATGAATATGACACTTGTCTGCAGAAAAGATAGAACGTCCGTTGAGTTTGCGCCGCATCATCACCACCAGTGTATCCAAGATCGGCAAAGCCGCGATAAAAAGAACGCTCACTGTTGGAAGATACGCCAAAGACTTGATCGCCAGCACTGAGATGACAAATCCCAAAGTAAGAGACCCGCTATCTCCCATAAAGATCGAAGCAGGATGCCAATTGAAGACCAAAAAAGCCAACAAAGAAGCGATGAATGAACCTGCAACAACCATCATAAACAGATCATCATTGAGGTATCCTACGCCCATAAAACTGCCCAATATAACGATACTCACAGTGCCCGCAAGCCCATCAAGCCCATCGATCAGATTGAGTGCATTGGTAAAGCCTGTCACCGCAAAGAGGGTAAACGGTATCGCAAGCCATCCCAAACTCATCGGTACGCCAAAAACTGTGCCCAGCTGATCAATAACAATATGGTCAAACGAAAGCAAAAATGCACCGATAAGGATCACGATAAATTTCGCTTTGGGCGAAGTATCATGGTGGTCATCCAGCACGCCTACGATAAAGACAAGAAGCACTGCCAAAAACGTCCATGGGTACGCACGTATCAGATCAAAATGAAACAAAGGAAGGATCAAGGCGATGCTAAGGTAAAATCCTATCCCTGCACCTCTTGGCGTATGCTGTGCGTGCGCGCTTCTGTCGTTTGGGATATCGATCAGGCCGATTTTTGGAGCATAGTCGCGTACCAGCCTCACCATCACCAGCGCTCCAATAAAAATAAGCAAAAATTCCACAATCATGTTGTCCTCCCCTTAATCGGTCAGATATTTAATGGTTACAAACGGTGAAGCGATTCTGCTTACCGTTTCAAATAATGAGGTAGTATCTGTTGCAACTACTTTAAACTGCTTCCAGTTGTTTGGCTGGACATAGATGATATCATTGGGCTTCACCATCAAGTTGGCAGCATGCAATGTATCAAAATTGGTAAGATCCACTTGTCTCATAACCATTTGATTTTGACTATTATGACTGACCACGACAACATTGCTTCGCATCGCAGAATCAGTCATATCTTCAGCAAAAGCGATCGCTTCAAGAAGCGTCATCTTCTCTTTATCCACATTGACTGCTCCCGGTTTTTTTACTTCACCCAACACATACACACGCTTATTGATCACCTCAAGATAAACCGAAGGGTTTTTCAAATACTTTTTGTAGTGCTGCGTGATACGGTCTGCCGCCTGAGTCTGGGTCAAGCCTGAAACCTTGATCTTGTCTACCAATGGCAGGGTGATATATCCTTGCGCATTGACAAGGATTCCTTCGTTGTTCATAGGTTGGCCCAGCTCATTGAACGTTCCGGCTGAGGCTTGTTCCGGGTTTTTATACAGCGAAACCTTCAGGCGGTCCTGCGGCAGGATGCGGTATTCAAAGATCGGATCCGAAAGGAGCGCTTCTGAGGCAGCAGTATTCTTGGTTTGAAGCAGCCGATACTCGGATTTTACCGTGCATCCTGCCAACAACAGCATGAGAAGCACCCCTGCGCCTACTTGTTTTATGATCATTCTTCTCTCCTTTGCCCTGATACTATTTTGCTCTTATCTAAAACTTTCATTAAGGATGGCATTGTTTTTCCACAGCTGCGCATAAGCTTCTGTCTTCAATACTTTTTCCAAAGACTCTGTGTGTTTTTGATGATGCGCATCACTCCCCAAAAAATCCACCATACCCTCTTTGCACAAAAACTCCGCCGCTTTTTTGGCCGATTTGCCATAGTAGCCGCCCAGTGAATTTATATTAAGCTGAAAAAAAACACCCAACTCTTTGAGCCTGCTGTACTCTTCAAGCGGATCTTGTATATAACGATAACGCTCAGGATGTGCAAGCAAAGGCTTGTATCCTGCAGAGAGGATCTCAAAAATGACACGCTCCAGCCCATTGGGGCGATGGGTGTAGGAGGTTTCAAAAAGCAGATACTCTCCCCCTGCCAAAAGTAACTCATCTTTTTCTATCAATCCAGGCAGCCCCTCGTCCAGATAATACTCCGCTGCTGCCTCTATCTGGATCGTCAAACCGTTTTTTGCAGCTTCTTCCTGCAGCAAACAAAGCCCTCCCAAGATAGATTTTTTTGTGTTGCCATAGGCATCTGCCATCACATGAGGGGTGGTAATCACTTTTTCATACCCTAACGCCTGCATGGCTTTCAAAAGAGACAAACTCTCCTCCAGGGTGCCGGGTCCGTCATCGACCCCGGGGATCAGATGAGAATGCACATCCACCCTCAATGCATTGACGCTCTTGCCTGCTTTTCTCTTTTTAAAAAAAGAGGGGATCATTTTTTGTCTTCCTCATAATACCCGTAACCATACCCATACCCATAGCCATACCCATACCCGGATCGGCCGGTTTTAAGATCATTGAGCACCAAGCCCAAACTTTTGATCTCATGCTCTTTTGCCATACGGTTCATGTCCTGCAAAAATGCTTTTTTCGAGTATCCTGCACGCAAAACATACAAAGAGATATCAGAGATCTTCATCAGCGCCATCGCATCAGTCACCAAACCCACAGGGGGAGTATCAAGGATGATCACATCATAGGCGGCCTTCAGTTTCTCGATCACTTCAACCATTCTCTTACCTTGGATCAATTCGCTCGGATTGGGAGGGATGGGTCCCGAAGAAATGATATCAAGATTTTCATTGGCCGTTGGCAAAATGACACTCTCCAGGCTCACCTTGCCCGCAAGCACCGAACTGATCCCTTGATTGTTGGGAAGGTCAAACCTTGTGTGCAGTACCGGTTTACGCATATCCAGATTGAGGATGATCGTACGCTTGCCTGTCAGGCTGATGATGGCACCCAGGTTGCTGCCGATAGTCGTCTTGCCTTCTCCTCCGACAGTAGAGGTGATCGTTACCAGCACAGGGCCGCTCCCGGGGGTCATAAACTGCA
>JAUPLS010000105.1 GCA_030836805.1 Campylobacterota bacterium
AATTAACTAGATTTCAATCTTCCAATAGGAAATACATACAAATATGTAGCTTAAACCCGAACATCCAGTACCCGAACGATACTCACAGCTAAAACCTCTACTCATATGTAAGGAATAACCCGTTAAAATATACAGACCCGTCAGGACACAGCTGGCTAAGCAAGATCTTTAAAACCCTTATACAGATTATCTTTGCTGTTGTGGCGTATGCGGTGTTTGGGCCTGCAAGCATTTTTGTAGGAAATCTGTTAGGCTTTACGGGAATGGGTTTGTAATCACACTTAATCATGGATATAAAATCGTAAGCCATATCCTTAGAAATAAAATTTAAATTATGGCAAAATAAGACAAAAAGGAGAAAAAGATGGCTAGCGTATTGGTTCCTTTGGCAGAAGGGTTTGAAGAGGTTGAGGCAGTATCACTCATCGATGTGATGCGAAGAGGCGGAATAGAGGTTTGCTTGGCATATTTGGGTGATGTAACAACAACTGATTTGGTTACCGGAACAAACGGGATTACGATCAAAGCAGACACTTCCATCTACAATGTGATTGTTGATGATTTTGATATGATAGTGCTTCCGGGCGGATGGGGCGGGACTCATCAGCTGGCAGAAAATGCAAAAGTGCAAGCGCTTCTCAAAGAATTTAAAGCCAAAGACAAATATATCGGCGCTATCTGTGCAGCGCCGTATGCACTAAAACAAGCAGGAGTGTTGGGAAAAAACTATACTTGCTATCCCGGTTCAAAAGATGAAGTCAACCATCCGGGTTACAGAGACGATTTGCAGGTTGTAGAGGACGGCAAGATACTTACTTCAAGGGGCCCTGGAACGGCACTGTGTTTTGGCCTGGAAATTGTAAGGCGCCTGGTGGGCACAGAGAGTTGCCGGGCGATCAAAGAGGGAATGCTGCTTGATTTTTGCAGCCAATAAGGGGGTTGCGGGGTAATTTGTGTCTGCCGAAAAATGGTTTTGCCGTTTGATCAAGAAGAGCTTTTGAGCTTTTCTTAACCTAAAATTTGTTATATTATAAACTCTATAAAAAGTTATTCTTTATACAGTCTTCCGTTAAAAAGTAAAGATTGAAAATATGCATAATCCCACACCCAATAAAAGGCAATCAATGTCCCAACCTAAATTTACCCACCTTCATCTTCATACAGAATATTCGCTTCTTGACGGAGCAAATAAGATAAAAGCACTTGCAAAAAAAGTCAAAGCGCTTGGCATGAACTCGGTAGCGATGACAGATCATGGAAATATGTTTGGGGCCATAGAGTTTTACAATGCAATGCGCAGCGAAGGCATCAAGCCTATTATTGGAATAGAAGCCTATCTCCATAACCAAGAAGATATCGGTGACAAAAATATACGTCAACGTTTTCACCTTTGCTTGTATGCAAAAAATGAAACAGGATATAAAAATTTGATGTATCTGAGTTCCCAGGCATATCTTAACGGTTTTTACTATTATCCTCGCATCAACAAAAAAATTCTCAAAGAACATAC
Source organism: Campylobacterota bacterium (assembly GCA_030836805.1). Classification (GTDB taxonomy): domain Bacteria; phylum Campylobacterota; class Campylobacteria; order Campylobacterales; family Sulfurovaceae; genus Sulfurovum. Next base: position 1,511 of record JAUPLS010000105.1, read on the forward strand.
CGAAGGGCTTATCTGCTCTTCTGCATGTTTGCAGGGAGAGGTAAACTGGCATCTTAATCTTTCAGACAGGAACGTGAAATTTGGTGCCAAAGGGTATGAAGAGGCAAAAAAGGCGGCCTTGGAATATCAGGAAATGTTTGGTGATGATTTCTACTTGGAGCTTATGCGCCATGGCATTGGCGATCAGCACAAAATAGATAAACAGATCATTCGGCTTTCCCAAGAGACAGGCATTAAGATTATTGCAACCAATGATACCCACTACACAGAACAAAAAGATGCCGATGCGCATGAAGCATTTATGTGTATCGCAATGAACAAACTTTATGATGACCCCAATCGTTTACGTCACTCTGTGCACGAGTTTTATGTGAAATCCCCGGAGCAGATGGCTCAACTTTTTGCAGATATGCCTGAAGCACTTGAAAACACACAAGAGATTGTCGATAAATGTAATTTAGAGATCAAATTGGGAAATCCAACTCCTCCCAACTTCAAATTTACCTGTCAAAAAGCAAAAAAAGAGGAATTGTCTTTGCCTGAGCCCAGCAAAGAATATTCGCTTGAAAATGATAAAGTGCTTTTTATGTATGCCTCTCGAAAAGGGCTGGAAGAACGGTTGAAAATTGTGCCTACGCAGAAACACCAAGAGTACCGCGATAGGCTGGAAACGGAAATAGAGATCATCAACTCTATGAAATTTCCGGGCTACATGCTGATTGTTTGGGATTTTGTCGATGCTGCCAAGCAAATGGGTATTCCGGTAGGGCCGGGACGTGGATCTGCTGCGGGTTCTTTGGTGGCATATGCTTTGAAAATCACCGATATCGACCCGATGCCCTATGGACTGCTCTTCGAGCGTTTTTTAAATCCTGAGCGCGTAAGTATGCCCGATATCGATATGGACTTTTGCCAAGCCAGAAGGCAGGAGATACTTGACTATGTGGTAGAAAAATACGGACGTGTGAACGTAGCACAGATTATTACTTTTGGTAAGCTGCTTGCCAAAGGCGTGATCCGTGATGTTGCAAGGGTACTTGATATGCCTTATGCCAAAGCGGATGCCATGGCAAAATTGATTCCTGATGAACTGGGTATAGACCTCAAAGCATCTTACGAAAAAGAGCCCAAGATCAAAGCACTTTTGGAGAGTGACCCGCTTGCAAAACGGACTTGGGACTATGCTTTGGCACTTGAAGGATTAAACCGAAATGCGGGAACACATGCTGCAGGGGTGGTTATCTCAAATGAGCCTCTATGGCAAAAAACTCCACTTTTTAAGCCAACGGGGCAAGAAGCTCTCGCGACCCAATATAATGGAAAATATGTAGAAGACGTAGATTTGATTAAGTTTGATTTCTTGGGGCTTAAAACGCTAACGGTCATTGAGGAAGCAAATCAGTTGGTTGAAAAACGTCATGGTAAACGTATCAATTTTATAGAAGAAGATATTAACGATAAGGGGGTCTATGAGTATATCGGTACAGGCGATACACTAGGACTTTTTCAAATAGAATCCGCGGGAATGCAGGATTTGGCTAAAAAACTCAAACCAAGCGGTTTTGAAGACGTCATAGCGATGCTTGCGCTCTATCGTCCCGGACCGATGGAGTCTGGAATGCTTGATGATTTTGTGGAGCGCAAGCACGGACGTGCCCAGATTACCTATATGTTCCCTGAGCTAGAACCTATACTTAAGCCCACTTACGGGGTTATTGTCTACCAAGAACAGGTAATGCAAATCGTACAAACCATAGGCGGATTTAGTCTGGGGGGCGCGGATCTGGTCCGAAGAGCCATGGGAAAAAAAATTAAAGAAGAGATGGATAAACTCAAAGAACAGTTTGCCAACGGTGCGGCCCAAAAAGGATTTGATAAAACAAAAGCCGCAGAACTTTTTGATCTTATCGTAAAATTTGCAGGGTATGGATTCAACAAATCGCACTCGGCCGCATATGCGATGGTTACTTTTTATACCTCTTTTTTAAAGTGTTATTATCCGACAGAATTTATGGCGGCGATCTTAACACTCGAGAAAAACAATACGGATAAAGTGGTTAAATATGTTGATGAACTTAAACGGATGCATATTAAATTACTTCCTCCTGACATCAATCGCTCCGATTTGGTTTTTGTTGCAGACAATATTGAGGGTGAAGAAGCTGTTGTGTTTGGGATGGGAGCCATAAAAGGCGCAGGTGATATTGCTATCAATTCTATACTGAAAGCCAGAGAGGCAGGAGAATTTAAGGATTTGAGTGATTTTGTTTCTCGCATTGACTCTTCCAAAGTCAACAAAAAAGTGATAGAGTCTCTTATAAAGGCGGGCGCTTTTGACAATTTTGGATATTCGCGCCATGCATTGCTTATGCAAATTGAAGAGATTCTTCAAGCTTCACAACAAGCGGCGCAGGCAAAAAAAATGGCAGTAGGCTCACTTTTTGGCGAAGAAGAGGAGATGATTTCTGTTTCATTTGAAATTTCACATTTAGACGAATTTGAACCTATGCAAATCTTGGAGTTTGAAAAAGAATCTTTGGGATTTTATGTTTCGGGGCATCCTTTGGATAAATATCGCCAAACCTTAGAAGAGATAAACTATACATTGAGTTCAGAGATAGATGACCTTGCAGACGGTTCTCAGGCATTGTTAATCGGAAAGATTGAAGGAATTACCGAGAAAATAAGTAAAAAAGGCAACAAGTTTGGCATTGCCAATATTATGGATTTGCATGGGAATATCGAATTGATGCTTTTTGAAAACCGGCTTAAAGAACTTGAAGAAGATTTTGATATCACCAAGCCTATTGCTTTTAAAGTCAAAGTAACCAAAGATGGTGAATTTACACGACTTAATATTCTAA
>JAUPLS010000106.1 GCA_030836805.1 Campylobacterota bacterium
CCACTCGGTTAAGGTCTCTGTGTTTGTGGACGCGTATTATAGCACCGGATAAGATTCTTGTCAAGGGGTTTTTGATTTTTTTTGTGTTTTTTTTGGTTTTTTTTGGTTTGCTTACATTAAAATATGTTCTTTGTGTCTGCTTTTCTTGTTTTAAGTTAATTTTATATAGTATTTTCATAATGTCTATAAAGGGTTTTAATGAAAACAATCATTTTTTTACCTTGCATTTTCTTTTTTGGATGCACTCAAGGTCCTGAGATTAATGATGCAACCGATACAAATGAAATAATAATGGAAGAAAAAATTCAAACGAATATATCTGATGCACAAAAAGCGAAAGAAGAATATGAAGCTCTTAAAAGAAAGCGCGACCGGGGATAATCGTCGACCATATTAACCTTATATTAATCTAGCTTCATTATACTAGCAAAAATTATATCAAAGGATTACAATGGCTTTATATGATAGAAATTATACCCATGCAACAACAAAGTCAAGTTATGCGCGGGAAATTGCATCTGTTGATTTTATAAAGAAAACATATCAACTTCTGGCCGCCAGCATGATAGCTGCAGCCGCAGGCGCCTATGCGACAATGCCTTATGCTGAAACTATTATGCAATACAAATGGTTCATTTTCGGATTTGAACTTTTAATGCTTTTTTTTGGGCTGGGAATGACAAGAAATAAACCCGGGTTAAATTTGGCTGCACTTTTTATCTTTACTTTCACAACCGGTGTTTCTTTGGTGCCATTATTGGCTTTCTTGATAGGAGCAGGCAACGGTGCAGTAATTGGCAATGCTTTTTTAATGACTTCGGTTTTGTTCGGAGCGCTTAGTCTTTTTGCCATCAATAGCAAAACAGACTACTCCAGCTGGGGGAAACCTCTTTTTATCACTTTGATCGTTGTCATTATTGCATCGCTTGTCAATATGTTCATCCTGAACAGTCCGGTAATGCATCTTGTTATTGGTGCGGGCGTACTTCTTTTGTTTGGTATTTTCACTATTTATGATACACAAAATATCGCCAACGGAGCATACGATTCACCAGTAGATGCTGCCGTATCGCTTTATTTGGACTTCCTTAATATGTTTACTGCTTTGCTTCAAATTCTTGGTATTTTTGGCAATGAGGACTAAGGAAGAATATGCGGATAAGCTTGAGCGTCTTATAGATGCCAATCTTAACCGTCTCAAGGAAGGCATACGTGTTATCGAAGATATTAATAGATACATTTACGACAATGCCGCCCTTGCTTCAACATTCAAAACACTTCGACACAAACTTCAAGCTGCCTATGATCAAAACCGTTTGCGTCATAGGGATATAGAAAATGATGTGCAAAAAGAGAGTATTTCTAGTGAGCTTACACGCCGCAGCATCAATGACTTAATCATAGCCAACTTCTCAAGGGCAGAAGAATCAGCAAGGGTACTTGAAGAGAGCTTTAAACTTATAGATCCTTTGCATGCTGCACTTTTTAAGGAGATCCGCTATATTCTATATGCGCTTGAAAAAGAGTTCTTTATACAAAACGACAAGAAGTAGCTTCAACAAAAAGCACTTCAAACTCTAAATAATTTAGAGGATATTCTTTTATTAAGTTTTTTACCTGTTTGTATGTTAACTTTTTTTCTCCCCCACTTACTCCGCTTTTTTTAATATAGTTTAACATTTCGTACGTAGATTCAAAGTGCAATTTATAAGCATGTGTTTCATACATTGCATTATAGTATTTATTGATACTCTGTTTTAATTGATCTTCTGTATAAATAGGGGAATGAATTTTCGCAACCTGATGCAAAGTTTCGAATGTAGAGGAGGTAAAGATTGCAAAATATGCTTTTTTTGTTTTCCCGGAAAGCCAAGAGAAGGTAAAGTCCAAATCTTGACTCCATTGCAATGCCGACGAAGATATAAGCAGCGCTTCCTCTTGCGTATCGAAGGATGTACTGGCTTCAGTAGCATTAAAATCTCTACAGATTTTTTTCACTGCGGCACCAGAAGGGTGCATCTGTAGCATCTCCTGCGATAAATCCAATGCAACAAAATGGTCAAAAAATATATGATTTTTTTGTATATTTTTATAGATTTCCCCGCTTCCGCAACCAATGTCAATAATCACAGGATATTTCTTTGCTCGAAGATACTGCACCAATTGCTTTGCAACCTCAGACTGAATAACGTTGTGCCTATTATACTCTCTTGCAAATCGAGAAAACTCTTTAATGATTTTTGATTTATTTTCTTGTGTTGTATGCACTATTCTCACCACTTTCATCAAAGTTCATTGCTGCTTCAAGCTTTTTTGGGTATAATCGCCGATATTATACCCAAATTATTTTGGGCTATTGAATAATGCAAAAACAGTCAAAAAGAGGAATAAATGACATCAACACTTTTAATTGTGCAAATTATATTGGCAATTGGTATTACCATCACCGTATTATTGCAAAAAAGTTCAAGTATAGGATTGGGTGCCTATAGCGGTAGCAATGAGTCCGTATTTGGAGCCAAAGGGCCTACAGGATTTCTTGCCAAACTTACTTTTAGTCTTGCCTTTCTTTTTATCATAAATACACTTGCTCTTGGTTATCTCTATACAAGTGCAAACACCAGTTCTGTCGTAGACACCATTGTGCCTGCAAACAATGCAGCCATTCCTGCTTCTCCGGCAAATTCAACCCCGACAGCACCTGTTGCTCCCCCTGCTCCAAAAAACAATTAAAACCGTAGCTCTACCCTCAAGAAAAATCTTAACGGCAGAGCTTCAATTACCCTTGCGCGAATCTCATCTTACATGAAGTACATAAAGGGTAAAATTTCTTTTAAAGTTATACGAAAATCCTTTCTTGAGCACATTTGGAATAAAACTTTTAAGAATGGAGAGATACGGATTTATCTGTGTTGTATAAGAATTTATTTATAGGAGATAATTATGCTAAATGAAATTTTCAATCATACAAAAGAGAGTATGGAAAAAAGTATCGATGCACTCAGAAGAGACTTTACTACTCTTAGAACAGGAAAAGTAACCACCTCAATTGTAGATCATATTAAAGTAGATTATTATGGTACCCCGACTGCTTTAACCCAGGTAGGGAACGTAATCGCAACAGATGCAACCACCATCACTATCACACCATGGGAAAAAAATCTTGTAAACAAAATCGAAAAAGCCATTCAAGAAGCTAATATTGGCGTAAATCCAAATAACGACGGCAGCGTCATTAAGCTCTTTTTTCCTCCAATGACAGTAGAACAAAGACAAAATATTGTAAAACAAGCCAAAGCAATGAGCGAAAAAGCCAAAGTGGCGATAAGAAATATCAGAAAAGAGAGCAATGACCAGGTCAAAAAGCTTGAAAAAGAAAAAGCAGTCAGTGAGGATGAAATAAAAAAGGGCCTTGATGAAATACAGAAAATAACTGATGGATATATCATAAAGGTAGACGAGGCTCTTAAAGTAAAAGAAGCTGACATCCTAAAAGTATAATGGAGACTCGCATGAATGTTGAACAGATATATAAAGATGCGGGTGCCCTTTTAGAGGGTCACTTTATCCTCTCAAGCGGCAATCACTCAAATCGATACCTGCAAAGTGCCAAAGTGCTGGAAGACACTAAAAGGGCGGCCCTTCTCGCAGGGGCCCTTGCAAAACAAATTAGAAATTCAGGCATTCAAGTAGAAACAGTTTGCGCGCCTGCACTTGGCGGTGTGCTCGCCGGATATGAGTTGGCACGTGCGTTGGAGGTCAGAAGCATTTTTGTTGAGCGAAAAGAAGGACAAATGGAACTTCGCCGAGGTTTCGAGGTGCGCAAAGGAGAAAAAATACTCATTTGCGAAGATATTATTACAACTGGAGGCTCTGCCATGGAGGCTGCAAAAATTATGGAAGCACTTGGTGCGGAAGTGGTTGCTTTTGCTGCATTGGCCAACAGAGGCTTTTGTAAAAGAGAGGGGACAAATACTTTAGCCAAACCCGAATGCAAGCTCCCAAAAGAGTTGCCTTTTTTCGCCTTAGCTGATTTTGAATTTGCAATGTATGCACCAGAAGACTGCCCCCTCTGCCAAGAAGGAAGCAAAGCAATCAAGCCAGGCAGCAGAAGCTAAGATCAGCTTCCTGTGTTTTAATTTATATTCTCCATACTAATGCGCACAGCTCTACATCTATGTCTGTCTTGCGTGGCTTTATGGGGGTTGTTTCAATCTCGTATTGATCGATATTGTACTTTTCGCTGAGCGTATCTATCTTGCCCTCAAGCTCACTGGCAAGCGCATCCATCTCTTCTTTTGCCGATTCTGCTTTTTGGTGGGCAGAGTTCATCTCTCCTCTTTCTTTAAGTATTTTGCTCCCCTTGCTTACTGCCCTGCCGATCTTGGCTGAACTTGAGCGGCCAAAAAGTGCACCCAATACTGCAATGCCGGCTTCTATCATAGATCCTGTAGAATCCGAGGACTCTTTTTGAATACGTTCGTTTGCTCTGAAAAGCTTCTCTTGAAGCATTTTCTCTTTGGCTGCATACCGTACTTTAAGCTTTTCTATCTCGATTTCCTTTTGTTCCTGCAAACCATCTTGTACGCGAACAAGAAAATCTGATTTGGATTCATTGGCACCGGATTCTATTTTTAGCAAATTGCATCGATAAAGTTCTAGCTTCTGCTCTCTGTAAAGCATCTCCTTAAGTTCTCGAGTGGCTTGCTTTAATCCTTTGTCTTTCAAAACCATATCGGGCAATGGGGCAAATTGTACCTCTTTGGGCGGCACATGAGGAAATTTTTCGAAATAATTTTTTTCAGTAGCTTCCTCCCAAGCGTATCTTTGCTGCGCAGCACTTAGAGGCAGCGATAAATGCAACACCTTCTCTTGGTCTACACCTCTTGCCTGCTGATAAAAATGAACTTTTACTATGGCTCCCAGCGTTGGATAATATCGATGCGTCTGCGAGACATCTGGCTCATAAAACTGGGGGATGGAAGCATCGATATTTTGGTAATTTTCAAATATTATATCTTCCTCGGCAATAGATTGTAAATCGTTGATGATAGATGGGGTTTTCTGTTTTTGTGTCTCCGTCAGCCTGGAAATCTCTTCCCGGCTAAGAGGCCCCTTGAGATAACTCATTGCCCAACGCGTCTCAAACAACCTGACATCATCCAAATGGGCACTTTTAAGAAAAAATGTTCTTTTTTTAAGATTTGCCAAAAGTTGTTTGATTTCATTTTTATCAAAACTGGAACCCACTTTCCCGCCAAGACCATCAATTACCCTCTCAATATCTTGTGTAGTTTGCAATCTTCCTATAAACCATGTTCCAATATTGGATAATCCCTTATAATCCAGATCTACCGGATTTTGGGTGCTTAGCACCACTCCTATCCCAAATGCCCTTGCCTGTTTTAGCAAAAGAAGCATTGGCTCTTTGCTTGGTGGATTTTTCGTTGGAGGGAAAAAGCCAAAAATTTCATCCATATAGAGTAGCGTTTTAAGTGAGGATGTCCCTCCTTGTCTGCGCATCCATGCAATATATTTGTTAAGCAATAAGGTCACAAAAAACATACGTTCATTGTCGTTCAAATGAGAAATAGAAAAGATAGCTACTTTTGCTTTACCGTTTTCATCATAGAGTAATCTTTGAATATCCAAACTATCGCCCTGCAGCCAAAGAGAAAAACCGGGGGAGGCAAGCAGTGAGTTAAATTTTGTTGCCAGCTTAAAGCGCTCATCTTGTGGATAAAAATCATCCAGAAGAAGAACGCCTATCTTTTTAAATGGCGGACTGATGATCTTTCCTATCATCCCCTCTATTGTCAGACTTTCCCCTGCTATCCAAGCTTGTGAAATGATTTGTGCCAAAAGAATATATTCTTTTGACTCCATAGGATCGGCCTCTATACCAGCCAATGAGAGCAGGCTGGTTGTCGTACTTTTTAGATACGAAGCAAACATATCGCTCTCTTCCATGATCTGGGAAGGAGGAGTATCCAGCGACCCCATCACATTGACACACACTCCGGCTGAACTGCCTGGCGTATAGATTGTTTTTTTAATATTTTGAAATTTTTTGACGCGCTCTGCAGGCTGCCCCCAACTCTCAATGCCTTCCCTCCAGGTATTGGCTGTCTTTTGTGCATACTCTAAAGGATTTATCTCCTTGGATTTAGCCTCATCCTCTGTCCATATCTCAAAATTTTGCACCGAAAACCCAGAATCGGCCAAACATAAATTGCCCATATCACCTTTTGGATCGATAACGATCGAGGGCACATTGTCCATCGCAGCTTCCTCAATAAGGCCAATCCCCAAACCTGTTTTCCCTGAACCTGTCATTCCTA
>JAUPLS010000013.1 GCA_030836805.1 Campylobacterota bacterium
AAACCTTACCCTCTCTCCGGAGATAGATGCGATCTCTCCTTATTATGTTGATGAGCTTAACTGGATTCAAATTCCGGGGCATGCCGTGGCCAATCTCAATATAGCCTATAGCACCAAGATCAACGGACTTGACACCAGCATTTATGCAAGGGTGGACAATTTTTTTGATAAAGAGTATTACAATACTGCAAGAGCTTTTCAGGACAGTGATGCCGACGGCGATTACGATAGAGAAGATATGTCTATCGTAGTGAATGAAGGCAGAATATTTACTTTCGGCGTACAGGTTAAATTTTAGTAAAAATTTTAGAACTTTCAAGATAAAAAACAGGGAGCAGCCTTTTGGCATTCCTGTTTAAAATTTCAATCAAAACAAACTACTTCTTTGCTTATGGCTTTGGCGTATTTTAAAAAAGCAAATTCCCATAAACTCTATATAGCCAAACAATCAAACAGCAATTCAATTTCGGATTTTTGCGTTACCTAATGAAAATTTTGTGTACAGATAATCATTGCGCTACAATATAACATACAAAATCAAACAAAAATCTTCAAAATGCCAAAAAAGGAAACAGTATGGAGTACAGATATATAGGAAAAAGCGGATTAAGGGTGAGTCCTATCTGTATGGGGACGATGACGTTTGGCAGTCAATGCAAAAGCGAAAAAGAAGCTTTTAAAATCTTGGATAAAGCCTATGATGCCGGAGTCAATTTTTATGACACTGCAGAGCTCTACCCTGTGCCGCCAACTGCTCAAGATGCAGGTGTAACAGAAGAGCTTGTCGGAAAATGGCTCAAAACCAAGCCGCGTGAGGGCATCATACTTGCTTCCAAGGTTGCCGGTGCGGCAAACGGCTGGTTTGTCCCTCCGATACGCCACGGTCTGACTGCTATGGATAGTTTTCATATAGAACGCGCGATAGAAGGAAGCTTGAAAAGATTGGGAACGGACTATATCGATCTTTACCAAATGCATTGGCCTGATACTGTAGTGCCCATAGAAGAGAGCCTCAAAGCATTTGACCAACTGGTGCAAAGCGGAAAGGTGCGCTATATCGGTACCTCAAATGACACGGCATACGGTACGACAAAGGCATTGATGACCTCTGCATTCAAGGGATATGCCAGATTTGAGTCGATACAAAATAATTTTTCTTTGCTGAACAGACGTTTTTTGGATGAGTTATCTGTTTTGGCACAAAAAGAGCAGATATCCCTTTTGCCTTATTCGCCGCTTGCGGGTGGAGTATTGAGCGGAAAATATAATGAGGGGCTGCATGAGAAAGGGCGCTTTAGCGATTATGTAAATTCTCCACACAGAAGACAAAGACTAATGGTTGCAAGATTTATGAATGATAAAACACTTAAGTCCACCCAAAAGTATCTCAAGATAGCAAGCGATTTTGGACTGCATCCTGTCACTATGGCTATAGCATGGTCGAAACAGTTTAGTTTTGTGGCTTCAACAATTATCGGTGCTACCAATGCCGGGCAGCTTGATGCAACTTTGGCCGCAATGAATTTGACTTTGAGCGATGAGGTATTGGAGGCATGCGATCAGGTGCATCATCAGATTTTATACCCAATGGGATAGATAATTTAATGATAGGCCGGCAAAATAAAAGAAAACAAAGTCTATATTTATATGTTAGCCAGTAGAATGATGGCTACATAAACAAAAAAGGAGTACACATGGCAACAGTTACCTCATATGGAGCAGCAGGAGTAGTGACAGGTTCGTGTCATTTGCTTGCTATTGAAGGAGGGCCTCGTATACTCATTGATTGCGGTATGTTTCAGGGGCCGGAAGAAGAACGAAATTTTGGGCCGTTTCATTTCGAACCCTATGAGATAGACTATTTATTTTTGACCCATGCGCATCTTGACCACACCGGCCGTGTTCCGAAACTTTTAAAAGAAGGTTTTAGCGGTGTTATTTATGCAACAGAGGCTACACGGGATTTGACTGAAATAATTTGGCTCGATAGCGCCAAGATTATGAGAGAGGATTATGAAACCAATTATAAAAAAGCACAGCGGCGCGGCACGGAGGAAGAAGTCAGAGAACCACTCTATAGCGAAGACGATGTAGAGGCAACGCTTGGTTTAACATGGCGTTATCCGGAGTACAATCAGCCTTTTGAGCCCACTGAAGGCCTAAAGGTAACCTACCGGGATGCAGGCCATATTTTAGGATCTGCTTTTATCGAAATTACTTACCTGGAACGAGGGGTTGAGCAGACTATTGTTTTTTCCGGCGATATAGGAAATGGCAATGATATGGTGATGCCGGACCTTGCCACATGTGCATATGCGAATTATCTGTATGTCGAGTCGACTTATGGTGACCGCAATCATCAAAATATGGAAGCAACCATTGCGGAATTCAAGCGTGTCGTGATCGACACCTTGAATGATTGGGGTAATGTACTGATACCTTCTTTTGCTGTCGAGCGGACGCAGGAGATTTTGTGTATCCTTAAAGAGATGTATGAAAGAAAAGAATTGCCTCAGTGCAAGATATTTTTAGACAGCCCTATGGCTACGCGCGCTACCCAGGTGTATAACAACTACTCGAATATGCTCAATGAGAAATGCCAAGAGGTTAAAAAGCGTAATGGGTCGATTTTTGATTTTGAGTTGCTTACCTATACTCCGGATGTGGAAGCATCCAAAGCCATCAATGAAGTCGATCGTCGCGCGATCATTATTGCAGGCAGCGGGATGTGTACAGGAGGGAGGATTCTTCATCATTTTAAAAATCGCCTTTGGAATCGAAAAAATGCTGTAATTTTTGTAGGCTACCAGGTAGAAGGCACTTTGGGGCGACATATGGTGGACGGGGCACGCTGGGTTAAGATCTATCGTGAAGATATCCTCGTAAGGGCAAGCGTGCATACCATTAATGGTTTTTCTGCGCATGCAGACCAATCCGCAATTGTCGAGTGGATATCGCATATGGAAGATCTTCATCGTATTTTTTTGGTTCACGGCGAAGGAAACAAGCAGGTTATTTTGCGTAGTGTGCTAGAAAATACGTTTGATCAAAAAGTGCATATTGTAGAGCCGGAAGAAGTGATATATCTTTGAAGTAAAAAATAAAAATAATATGCAAATGCTTATATCTACATAGCATTTGCACAAAGTATTTTGTGGTCTAAGAAATTAAATTGTTTTAGAGGCCTTCTTGTAATTTTTTAAGTGTGTCTGAAGCACCATTACTTTTTAGGGTAAATCCACATGAGCACGCTACAATATCTTGATTTTCAAGCGCGCTCATCTCTTTATATTTGCCCCAAAGTCCAATTTCTTTTTTCTTTGCATAGTTTTGGGCAATCAGCATTCTGTTTCTAAATCCGCTCGGAAGCGTTGTATCTTCTATGTCGGTTAAGGCAAAACCGTCCCTGATTATCTTGTAGTTAAATTCATCATTGTCTATCCATACATATTCAATGCCAAACTTATCTTTGGAAAGAGTTATATAAGAAAGAGTTGAGCCTTTTGGAAACATTTTTTCCATATGGGATAGTGCTTCTTTTTTTAATTCCTCCCTTTTGTCCGAATTTACAGTTGTGGTACTTGTTTTATTGTTGTTTGCTTTGGCAAAAAGCTCTATGCCGCTTAAGTGTATCTTTTTTTCGGCGCCATTTTCCTCTACTTTTATTGTGTTTTCTGAAATAATCTCAATTACTTTTGCCGACTGTGCTTGCGCAAAGGCTAAAGAGATTGATAAAGCCATGAGTAAAACCGTTTTTTTCATTTGTACTCCTTTGTAAGATTTAAAAAATAATAACAAACAAATGTTAATTTTGTGTTATTTGAATAAGTATTAAAAAAATATTTCATAATAAAACTTATTTGCTCTTGACAAATGAACATATGTGCATTATAATAAGGATTAAATTTGAACATATGTGCAAATTAAAGGAAAAAAGACATGAATCAGCTTGGCAGAAGAAGAAAATACAGAAAAGTAGATGAAGATCATAGCGATATCTGTTTCAAGCCTTGCGGAGTATGCAAAAGATCGCTTGAGTATGTAGTACTGTTTGAAGAAGAAATGGAAGCTGTTAGATTGAGTGATTCTTTGAGTTTTTATCAACAAGAGTGTGCTGATCGTATGGGTATATCACGAACTACTTTTTCCCGAACGATTGAAAGCGCAAGACGAAAAATTGCAGATGCGTTGTTAAATGCAAAAGCAATTATTATTCATAAAAAGGAATCATATAATGAGAGTAGCATTTCCAACGAACAATGAAGAGACCATAGCAAAACATATCGGTCTTTGCAAAAAAATTGTTATCTATGAAAATGGAGAAAAAGTTGAAGTCATCGAAAATCCGATTTTAAAAATGGTAAAAGAGGAAAATTTGCCGATTGCAAAAGCGGGAGAAAGACACTTTGGTACGGGCAGAATTTTATCACAATTTTTGTCAGAAAAAGATGTTGATATGCTTGCCTCGGTAGAGTTTTATTCACCAGGACTTAAACAAAATCTTGAACGCTTAGGGATTGCGCCTTACGAAACGCAAGAAAGAGATATCAAAAAAGTATTGCACATGCTTAGCGAAAAAGGTATGTTTGCAAGTAATAACAAAAATGATGAAAGAGGTGAAGAGATGTATGCAAAAAAAGGATTAAGCGCTATGCAGGGAAGAGGGATGGGAAGAGGCCGCGGCATGGGACTTGGCAAAGGTGCTGGACGTCTATAATGAAGATAACCATAGCAAGCGGAAAAGGCGGAACAGGTAAAACTACCATCTCAACCAATCTCTCTTCCTATCTAGCCAAAAGCACAGATGTTGTACTTGCGGATCTGGATGTTGAAGAGCCAAACTCCAAACTCTTTATTAAAGGAGATCTGGTTTTTGAAAAAGTGTGCGACAAGATGGTACCTCAATGGAAAAAAAATGAGTGTACTTTATGCGGCAACTGTGAAGAGGTTTGTAGATTCAATGCAGTTATAAAAGTAGGTGATGAAATTTTGGTATTTCCGGAACTTTG
>JAUPLS010000107.1 GCA_030836805.1 Campylobacterota bacterium
AAATCTCAAAGCGATGTTTCATCTTGGCTACGAAACTACACTGGAACTATCAAAACAAAAATTAAAGTTTCCCGCCGATTCTTGCAAAGATTAATTTAGAGGCAATATCCTGAAGCCTGTCGATAATCTTCATATTTTTTCTGATATATTTAAGCAAATTAATAAATTCATCATTGACTTCGTGGGCTTGATGCATAATTTGAAGCACATCTTTTTCTATGAGGGAATAGATATCGTCTGTTTTGCTAAACTCCACATCAATCCTGCTCTCAAGATCCAAGAGTTTATTTTTATCCTCTGCCTCATAAATCATTTCAATCGCATAATTCATAGCTTGAATTGTGCATTGGTTGATAGAAAGTGATTCTTTTATGATACGCTTTATTTCAGGGTCTGCCTTGGGATTACAGATCTTCATGTTTTTTATATAATTTGTTTCATTTGAAGCAATACGCTGCAAAGAGGAGGTAATCTTTAAAAAAGCAACCATCTCTCTTAAGTCTTTTGCCTCCGGAGAAAAACGCACAAATGCTGTCAAAATAAGGTTGTCAATCTCTTCAACTTTTTTATCGATTGAATTAAGGGGAATATTTACCTGCTCAAAACTTTTTTCATCACAAGCTTTCAATGCCTGCAAAGCAAGCTTTTGTGAAATCATCATTTCTTCCAATACCCCAGCTGTTTTTTCTCGCACTTGTATAATTTTATTTTCTATATTTAACATTAGCTTCTCCTTATTTTTTCCTTATTATATGTTCCGGCCAAAGCAATACTTCATGGAAGTATTTTTACTTCTCTTGCCAAAAGCAGTGCATTTATTATCCAAATCTGCCCGTAACATAATCTTCTGTCATTTTATTGGCGGGGTTAAGAAAAATAGTTTCTGTTTTGTCAAACTCAATAAGTTCACCAAGATACATAAATGCCGTATAGTCGCTTAATCGGCTGGCTTGCTGCATATTGTGGGTCACGATAGCCACCGATATCTCTGATTTAAGCTCCGCGATCAACTCTTCTATCGCACCTGTCGAGATGGGGTCCAATGCCGAGGTGGGCTCATCAAAAAGCAGCACTTCGGGTTTAAGCGCTACTGCCCTGGCGATGCAAAGCCTTTGCTGCTGTCCGCCGCTCAACCCCATTGCACTGTCATTGAGCCTATCTTTGGTTTCTTCCCATATCGCTGCACCCTTAAGTGCTTTTTCTACACGCCCTTGCAGTTCCGTTTTATTTTTAATGCCAGAAAGCTTCAATCCATAAGCCACATTGTCGAAAATGCTCATTGGAAAAGGCGTAGGCTTCTGAAAAATCATTCCTACGGTTTGACGAAGCGCAATCAATTCATTCTCTTTTTTGAGTTCTAGTACATTTTGTTTTTCCCCGGACCTGGTATAAAGAGTAATTTTTCCTTCATATTTATTGCCTGAATATACATCATGGATTCGATTCATACAGCGAAGCAACGTGGATTTACCGCATCCGCTTGGCCCTATGAGCGCAGTGATCTTATTTCTCTCGATCGGCAAGGTCACGCTCTTTAAGGAGACAGCTGCAGCCCCCGGGTATGTAAAAGTGAGATTTTCTACCTTCATAGCCATATTGTTTTGTTCCATTCTATTTCCCTTTTTTACTTCTTGTGGCATAGCGGCCCAAAAGATTGATCGCCAAAACAATCACTGTCAAGATAAATGAAGCTGCCCAGGCCAGCTCTCTGCTTTGCTCATCCGGATACGTGGCCAGATTGTAAATACTTACCGTCAGAGAAGGAAACTGCTCATTCATATCCATTGTAAAAAACTGATTATTTGCCGAAGTGAACAGCAAAGGCGCAGTTTCTCCGATAATGCGGGCAAAAGAGAGCAAAACACCCGTTGTAATTCCTATTTTTGCCGATCTCAGTACGATCTGAATAATAATTTTATGTTTACTTCCACCCAATGCAATCCCTGCTTCTCTAAGTTCTTGGGGCACCAAAGAAAGCATGTTGTCAGTCGTGCTGACAATGATGGGAATCATCATGATAGCTAAAGCTGCACTCCCCGCCCATCCATTATAAGTATTGAACGGCGCCACCATAAATGCATAAACAAACACCCCGATCACGATAGAAGGTGCACTCATCATTACATCATTTAGGTTGCGGAGTACCCTCGCGAGCTTGCCTCCTCCACTGTATTCGCGCAAGTAAATGCCTGCCATCATACCCAAAGGAACAGCGATCAGTGTAGCAAGCAGTGCCATAGTAAACTGGCCGACAAGCAAATTTCGTATCCCGCCATTAACCAAATCGTTTGTGAATGTTGTCACATGAATACTGTCTATTCCTTTGTAAGCAAGGGTAATCAAAATCCAAAAAAGAAAACCTATTCCGATGACCGCTGATGTTATGGAGAGTAAAAGAATGATTTTATTGAGCAATAAGCGATTCATTTCGTTCCTCTTCTTAAAAAGTAAAATTTAGCAAGAGAAATTACAGCAAAGCTGACCACAAAGAGTATCAGTGCCAAATAGTACATACTTGAAAGCTGCAAATCTTGTGCTTCCGAAAAATTGTTGGCAAGCAAAACAGGGATAGAGATTGTCGAATCGGTGACTTTATGAGCCACGCTCATAACCGAGCCTATCAAAAATGCCACGGCCATCGTTTCGCCCAGTGCGCGCCCCAGTGCAAGTATGATTGACCCGATGATGCCTGCTTTTGAGTATGGCATCACTACATCTTTGATCACTTCGAACTTTGTTGCCCCCATGGCGTAGGCCGATTCCTTAAGCACTCCGGGTGTAGTATTCATCGCATCTTTGGTTATGGCTGCCATAAAAGGAAGAATCATAATCGCCAGAACGATTCCTGCTGTCAACAGTCCTACACCATTCCCTCCGAACAGCTCTTGAATAATAGGAGCAAAATAAAAAAGCCCCCACATACCGTAAATAATACTGGGAATGGCGGCAAGAAGTTCTATTGCCACGGAAACAGGCCTGATAAGATTGCTATGGGCTATTTCTGTCAAAAAAATAGCGATACCCATGGCTAACGGAATAGCAACCGCCATGGCAATCAATGTGCTTAAAAGCGTGCCGATGATGGGTATCCATCCCCCAAAAACACCCCCATATCCATCCTCGTCCGTTTCCCACTGGTCAATCGTCAAGAAGTCAAAACCAAATGCCTGTATCGACTGCTGGGCATAGGTAAAAAGTATTGCGAAAATACCTATCAATAAAAAAAGAGTGAGTGTTGCGGAAAGCAAAGAGAGCCGCCTAAAGACTTTTCCGTTCATCATGTAACCTTGTTTTTTGAGTTGTGTGGGATTTTATAGAAAATTGGTTACATTTTGATAACAAAAACAATGGCGGCTCATCACCATTGTTTTTTGATAAATTATTTGATCTTTTTATTTTCCCAATATGCTCGTATCTGGTCTTTTGTTGAAGCCGGAAGCGGTACATAGCCAAGCTCTTCTGCCGCTTTGTCTCCGCTGGTAAATGCCCAATCAAAAAACGCGGTTGTCTTTTTGTTGGTGTCTGCTTTTTCCTGCGGAAGCAAGATAAATGTTGCTGCCACAATCGGATAAGAGGTTACGCCTGCCGGGTCACCAATCACTGCATAAAAGTCATTTTCCGGTGTCCAAGTAGCATATTTGGCGGCATCCTGGAAAGATGCAATTGTCGGAACGATAAACTTGCCCTCTTTGTTCTCTATTTGTGCTGCAGGCAGTCCAAGCTTGATCTTGTAAGAATATTCAATATAGCCGATAGAATTTTTTATCTGCTGAATATTTGCAGCTACACCTGAATTTGATTTGCCTGCCACCAGTTTAGAGGCTTTCCATGTAGGCTGCTTGCTTACTTTGAATGAAGGATCAATCTTGTTCAAAAAGTAGGTAAAGTTGTATGTTGTGCCTGATTCGTCCGCTCTTACCGCCACAGTGATAGGTTCATGAGGAAGCTTAAGTCCGGCATTATCTTTGGCGATAACCTCATCATCCCAAAAAGAAGCTTTGCCCGAGAAAATTGCTGCGATGGCCGCACGGCTTAGTTTGAGTTCGCCGTCTTTTACTCCATCAATATTGTAAGACAATGTGATAGATCCGATAACAGACGGAAACATATATAGTTTGGATTTTTTAAGAATTTCTGATTTTAAAGGACTGTCTGTACCTCCAAAATCCACCATTCTTTTTGAAACAGAAGAGATGCCGTCCCCTGAACCGGTTGGAGTGTAATTGACTTGATTTTTGGTTGCATTGTAGTATTCTGATGTCCATGCTTGATACACAGGCCCAGGAAACGATGCTCCCCTTCCTTTGATTTCATCGGCATTTACAGTCGTAAGCGCAAATGATACCGCCACTGCTGCTGTAATTACTTTTTTAAATGTCATGTATTTTTTCCTTAAGAAAATAGGTTATCCGTTTGGATTGCACAAAGTATAAAACAAGTTGATAACATTTTGGTTACAAGGCATAAAAATGAAATTTAGATATCGTAGACTTTATTTAAGGTTCATAAGCTTTTGGGTTTATTAAAGCAGTTTGTACCCTATGCCCCACACGGGAGCAAAATAGTTCTTCTCTCCGGAAGGATCTATCTTTTTCTTAAGCCGGTTAAGCGCTACATTGATCGTTTTGTCATGAAAAGTTGTGCTGTCATTTCCCCACACCTCGTCACGTAAAAAATCTCTATCCAGCGGTTGTTTCGGGTTTTTTATAAACGCATGAAGCAGCCTAAACTCCAAATTGGTAAGATCAATCGGTTTCCCATTTATAAAAAGTTGATGCTTTTGGATGTCCAGCATTAAATCTTTATATCTAACAGTGCTGCTTGCAGTAATCCCGCTTCGTCTAAGCAAAGCTTCTACTCTCAGCAGAAGCTCTTTGGTGCTAAAAGGTTTTGTCATATAGTCATCACCCCCGCATCTAAAACCCTCTTCAAGATCGCCCTCTTGATCCCTTGCGGTTAAAAATATGATAGGAATTTTATATCCAAGCTGCCGCAAATGCCAAACAAATTCACTCCCCTCCATCCCGGGAAGGTTGCGATCAACGATCATGAGAGACGGGTTTTCTTCTTCTAAAAATTGTTCTACATTTTCCGTAGAGAGAAAACCGGTTACCTCGTACCCCTCTTTGGAAAGATGATATTCAAGCAGTTCCAAAATGTCCTCTTCATCTTCTATCAAAACGATTTCTATATGTTTTTTTTCCATTGATTCCATACTATTGTTTTTTGATAACATTTTGATAACATATGCCTTTCCTTATGCGCCCATGCCTTTAAGCACATAGAAAATAATCGCCGAAAGCGCCGCTGCTGCCGGAACCGTGATCACCCATGCTGCCACGATTTTTTTCACCATCCCTCGCTTGACATAGTTTTCTCTCAAAATATTTTTGATCTTTTTAACTTTTTTCTTTTGTGCCTTGATCTCCTCTAGAA
>JAUPLS010000108.1 GCA_030836805.1 Campylobacterota bacterium
GGTACTCTGGCTTCTTTGGTAAATTCAATACTGTTGATGATATCCCCCCGATAGCTAGGAAGCATTTCTCCGTTTATCTCTTCAAAATCACTGCTTCTAGGCTTTGCAAATTGCCCCGCAATACGTCCCACTTTAACGACAGGTTTTCCGGTAGAGTACATCAATACCATGTTCATTTGCAGCATCAATTTAAAAAGATTTTTAATACTTTTGGCGCTAAAATCATTAAAACTTTCCGCACAATCCCCGCCTTGCAGCAAAAAAGCCTCTCCGCGCCCTGCTTGAGTCAATTTCTCCTTAAGCCTTCTTGCTTCGCCGGCAAAAATCAGGGGCGGATAAGAGCTAAGTTCTTTTTCTACTTTTTTGAGTTCTTCTTTGTCTTCATAGACCGGCTGTTGCTTTATGGGAAAATTTCTCCAGCTACCAGGTGTCCAACTCATTATATGTCCTTCAAATAAATTGGGAGATTATAGCTTAAAACGTTTGAAAAACAAAATAAAATAAATCACACCGTGAACAGATAGTTTAAAAATAGCTTATTCACTCTGTGAAAAACGTGTGAATAACTTATATTAAATAATACAACTCGTATTTTAGGGCAATAAAAAATATTACCGTTTTTTTGCAACAAACGTTACAAAATTTGCCCACTGAAAAACAGTTTCCACCTGGTTAAATCCAGCATCCTTGCACATCTGTATATTTTCTTCTATTGTAAAAGGTATCAATACATTTTCAAGGGCTTCGCGCTTTTGGGCTATTTCATACTCACTGTATCCCTGTGTTTTCTTGTAATCATAATAAATATCGATCATCTGTTTATCAAGCCTTTTATCAGCGAATATAACCTTTTCAGAAAAAATAAACATTCCATCTTTTTCTAGGCCTTCAAATATACTCTTAACAAGCTCCACGCGCTGCATGGGTCGAATAAACTGGAGTGTATAGTTGGCAATGATGATATCTTCGTTTTTATACTCATATGCCAACATATCTGCAAGCTCAAGCTTTATATCCGCGCCAAAAGCCTGACATTTTTGTCTTGCCCTATCGAGCATTGCCCGTGAATTATCCAACCCCTTGAGTTCCATCTTGGTATCCATCTTGGCATACAGATCAAGTAAAAATTTCCCTGTAGAAGAGCCTAGGTCAAGTACTTTCTTTCCCTCTTTTTGTTCAAATAAAATCAATGAAATAATCAGTTTTCTTACCTCATCGTAAAATGGCACCGACCGGCTGAGCATATCATCGAACACGGAGGCAACCGCTTCATCAAATTCAAACTTCTTTTCTATAGGTTTTTCAAATACTTTATCTTTCATCCAACATTTCCTGCCTGTTTGATATCTTTATCTATCTGTGTCTTGAGTGCATCTAAACTCTCAAATTTTTTATTTTCACGCAAAAATGCTAAAAATTCTACCAAAACCGTGCCTTCAATTTCACCCAGATTTTCATTCAAAATATGTGTTTCTACGGCATATGAACCATCAATACTGATACGATGGCCCACAAAACTAACGCTTTGATGCCATTTCTGTTTGATTTTCGTTCGTGTAGCATAGACACCTTCTTTGGGAAGCTGATAATGATCAATATAAAGATTAAGTGTGGGCACAAGCGCTTTTTTTCCCAATCCTTGCCCGTGAATAATTTTTCCTTCTATCTGATAAACTCTCCCAAGCAAAAGGTTGGCCATCTCCATAGAACCCTCTTTAAGATAGGTTTTGATACTGCGGGAGTGGACTGCAACACCTTGTGTGCTTACCTCTTCTACGATATATACTTCTCCGTCAAACAGTTCTTTAAGTCTTTGTGCGTTACCGGCCTTGGACTTGCCAAAATGAAAATCATACCCTACTACAATTTTTTTCAATGAAGGAAAATCTGATTTAAGCCTCTGCACAAAAGCTTCGGGGGCCAAAGAGCTGATCTTTTCAAAATGATAAAAATGACACTCTTTGCCCGCGTAGAGCGTCCGCTTATGTCCGGGGGTAAGATATCCGCCGTTGCGCTCTATAATGACAATCGCCTGAACTTGCTTGATAAGCACTTGATGTGCGATATGCATACCGTCAAATGATCCGATCGCTATGGATGTAATTTGGTTGGTTAGATGCACACTATTTCTCCTGCTTTACAAAATGGTACAGATACTCTTGGTTGCCCTCTTTGCCGGCAATCCCGGAAGGTGCCTGATGCATACATTTCCAGCCAATCCCAAAAGCATACTGCTCAAATGCTTCTTTTTTTCTCTCTATGGCATCTTGATCTGTCACTACTCCTTTACTGTCTCGCTTTGCTTCTTTTCCTACTTCAAATTGTGGTTTATAGAGCACGATAACATCAGCACAGGCAGCTGCCAGCCTATCGATATCTTCTATAATCTGTAAAATGGAAATAAAAGATACATCACAGGCGATGAGGTCAAATCCAACTTCACTTGTAAAATTCCGTATATCCGTCTGCTCATACAAGGAGAGTCTGGCATCATTTCGCAAAGAAATATGCAGCTGGTCTTTGCCTACATCTACACAACTTAACATTTCCACACCATTTTCAAGCAAAATCTGCGCAAAACCCCCTGTGCTCGAGCCAATATCTAAAGCTCTTTTGCCTTCCAGCGCCATAGGATATGAAACCAAAAAAAATTCCAGTTTTCTTGCTGCCCTGCTGACATAAAACTTTTCATCGACAACCTCTATAAGCGAATGGTTGTCCACCTTCACTGAAGGTTTGGCAATCTTCCCATCCACTTTCACTTTTCCTGCTTTAATCGCATCAAGTGCACGATTGCGGCTCTCGAAATAATCCTCTTCAACCAAATATTTGTCTATTCTCATAACATCTCTTTCATCTGCTGTTCACTCAGCGTAGCCACCCCTAAACTCTGGGCTTTTTCAAGCTTGGTTCCTGCTTCCTCGCCATAGATCACGAAATCAGTCTTCTTGCTCACCGATCCGCTCACTTTGGCCCCCAGTGCCTCCAGCATCTCTTTGATCTGCGTTCTGCTTTGGCTCATTGCACCGGTAAGAACAATAGTTTTGCCTTTAAATGGATTGTCTGCCGCTTCTACTTTCTGCTCTACTGTGGGCCTGATCACATCAAAAATCTGCAAGACAAAATCATGATTGACACGCATAAATTCCAAAAGCGAATTTGCCATCTCTTCCCCGATGCCGTCAATTGCCACAATCTGCTCAAAACGTGCATCCACAATCCCCAAACCAAACTCCAAAGCCAATGCCTTGCTGGCTACTTCACCGATATGTTCAATACCCATGGCATTAATAAGCCGGTAAAGCGGTACGCCTTTGCTTGCTTGAATGGCCTGCAAAAGATTGTTGATTTTCTTTTCTTTAAAACCTTCCAAGGAGACCAAATCCTCAGCTTTGATGAAATAAAGATCAAGAATGTCTTTGATAATTTTTTCTTTAACCAAAAGCTCTACGATCTTCGATCCCAGTCCATCAATATCCATGCACCCTTTTTTGGCAAAATGAATAATAGAGTTGATCACACGATCGGGACAGTGTAAATTTTGACACTTGATCAATGCACCTTCATCGAGAAGTTCGCTATGGCATGTCGGACACAAAGTCGGACGGCTTACAGGTTTTTCGTTTCCATTGCGTCTATTGGTCAGGACTTTGATAATCTTAGGAATCACATCGCCGCTTCTAATGATGATGACGCTATCGCCGATACGAATGTCTTTCCTTTCTATTTCATCAAAATTATGAAGTGTCGCGCGGTTGACCCTTACGCCTTCTATATCTACCGGTTCTACTTCCGCAACAGGCGTAACAACCCCCGTACGTCCTACCTGCAGAGTGATCCCTTTTATCTTGGTAACCTTTTCAATAGCCGGAAATTTATACGCACACATCCATTTGGGATATTTCACTGTGTAGCCGAGTTCTTCTTGCTTGTTCACCTCATCAACCTTGATCACCATGCCGTCCATCATCATCGGTATCGTATCTCGCAAAGCGATAAGCTTTTGATAGAATGATTCTATCTCTTCGATATTTTGACACTCTTGCATATAAGGAGGTTTTAAAAATCCAAGAGCATGGATAAAATCCATCTTTTGCGAAAGCTTGGTTTGCTCAAGCATATTTTCTCCTATTCCCCAAGGATAGAAAACAAGCCTTCGTTTTGCAGTGATGCTGCTGTCAAGCTGCCTAAGGCTTCCTGCGGCAGCATTTCGCGGATTGGCAAAAAGAGCTTCACCTTCTGCTAGGCGTTCTTGATTGATCGCTTCAAAATCATCCTTACGAATAACCACTTCACCTCGCACCTCAATACGTCCCTGATAGTTAATGCGCAATGGTACAGAACGAATGGTCCGCACATTGTCCGTAACATCTTCGCCCACTATTCCGTCTCCGCGCGTAATAGCTCGCACCAGCTTCCCTTTCTCATAAAGCAGGTTCATGCTTGCGCCGTCAAATTTGGGCTCGCAAAAATATTCACATCTGCCGGCATTTTTCTCTACCCTTGCAAGCCACTGTGCAACCTCTTCTTTGCTGAAAACGTCTTCCATGCTCCACATGCGTCTGATATGTTTAGCCTTGGAAAACTCATCACGTA
>JAUPLS010000109.1 GCA_030836805.1 Campylobacterota bacterium
GTAATTCATCACTTGCATATTGTAGAGCATCTGCATTATTTTTTACCGCTTCTAGCACAATCTCACGATCACCTCTCAATTCTTCACTTACATATTTTAAAGCGCGTCCATTTTCTTTTACTGCTTTTAAAACTTCGTCTCGACAACTCCAATCTGTCATGAGCAAACTCATCAAGTGGACTGAAATAGATCCCAACTGATCGTCACTCATAGGGGATGAGAGATGTTTACTAATAAATACCGGCATCGATTCCAACCCTTTTATGGTAGCTGTAGCACAAACCAAGCTCCATCTTTTATCGGATTCTAAGATCGTAAAATTTTCAAAGGGGATTTTTCTTTTTAATTGCTCGAAAGTTGTTTTACCATTGATGAACAATACCTTCGGAGATGTTTTTTCTATGAGGGTTTTAAATGCATTTGAAAAATGATCTGCTATCTCTTGACGCATCGGTGCATCCAACAATGACAGACTCTTATTATATAGGGCAATATCAGGAGTATTGAAATGAATAAAGTTGGTTTCTGCCACATTATCGAGTAAGAATTGTTCTGGATCTTCATTTGTACAGCTCAGCATGAAAAAAATCTGTTTCGCCAAACGGGCTTTATCTTTTTCTTCGATGTATTTGATGGGTTTAACCTCAAAGTAACTTTCAAGACTTACAAGATTATTCGGACGATCCGGCCAATCTTCACGACCATAGCCAGGGTTAAATCCGACAAACAATAGTTTTGGATTGAGGCTTCCAGAATAAAACTCTCCGTTGTACCATAGACGGTTCTGCGGGTCGTCAATCTGCTCATTGGCATATTTCAAAATCGATACGGTATTTCGATGAATTGTCTCTAAATCTTTGATCATTTTAAGCCCTTAAATAATTGACATAGCTTAGCAAATTTCATATAAAAAATAACTGCGGGGGTTTATCCATTTTTGCTTAAGACATTATAAATAATTCAATAGACAATTAATGTCCACTTAATTTTTTACACTTTCCTATCTAATTTAAGGGGCTAAAAATGAAAAAAATTATCGGTTTAGACAGTTGTGTGTCAATTGCGGAGTTAAAATAGCCATTACGGAAGTAATGTTGGACAAAGTTGGATTTGAGTGTTATCATTTATTTTTACCATGCGCTTTTTTCAATTTATCTATATAATCAGACCACATATCACGAAGTGAACCATCGATATTGCTCAACCAGCGTGTGATGTTGAGCCACTCTTTTTTTTCATAATATTCGATAATCCATTCCAAATCAGATTGTACTTCATCACTATTTAGATAGCTCGAATACGATTTAGATGTTTTTCTAATTTCATCGATAAAGAGATCTAGACGCTCCAAAACCTCTTCGGACTGAGTTTTATGGAGTTCAGAACGTATTGCCTGAGCTTCGGTATAAAGCTCTTTGATTTTGGCATAACTGAACCGCTTTGCTTTTGGGATCTTAGCATCATGGTTGTAATGCTTTTGGATTTCCTTTCCCGCTGCTAACTTATGTTCGATTGTTTGCATGATTTTTATATCATCCGATGCATACTCCACCACATCGTTATCGGTCCACATCGCACAGGTGACAATCTCTGAATTATCTCTAAGCGTATCAGATGCAAACTGTAAAGCCCAGCCGTTTTCTAAAACGGCACTCATTACAATGTGATGAAGATTCTGGAGACGGTTGGATGCGAACTGTAATGCCATCCCGTTATTTTCTACTGCTATTTTTACCACGCTATTATCGTCACATAATTGCTCCGAAACATGTTGTAAAGCCAACCCATTTTTACGGACTACATCTATCACTAGCTCACGATTGTTGTTGAGTTCTTTCGGGATTTTTTCCGTAATATCATGCATCATTACCAAAAATTCATCGTATTCCATAATGCTCCTCCTTGTCATCAGAGGAATGATATCCATACAAGTGGACTAAAAATGTCTGCTACTTAAAAAGTTATTTTCTTAATTCCCTCTAAACCACCCATCGGCAGCTTGATCGTTCCTGGTAATCCTTGCGCTTCACGAGGATTGATACGGATGAGCGAGGTGTGAAACTGTTTTGCGCGGTATATATTTAATCTATGCCCATAAAATGCCCAAGCAAGAGAGGGTTCACTCTTAAACCATTCTGGGTTTGCCAGCTCTTCAAATGAAAGTTTTCGTTGTTTTGCAATCGAATACGCTTTCCAAAATCCTTCATTTCCTCGAAAATCAGGTAAGCCACTCTCTATTCCCATCCCTGCGCCTGCCAAGATTAAAACGGCGTCACACTTTTCAATAATTTCTCTTGCCTTTACTATCATACTTTCCATTTTAACTGTTGTCCTGTCTATTTTACAGTCGGATAAGTCTTTTCTTTTCGGATAAGTTGCTAAAGTGCTAAACTTGCCAAACTGACTATATATCCAAAAAAAGGATATTTAGGCTTCAAATTAGCTCCAAATTCGCTCCAAAAATTTCTTTAATTTTCATAATAATTAGAGAAATCAAAAATTAAAACCCCTTAATTTTTATAATTCTCAATAACTCTTTATTGTATCTTAAATTATATAAAGGATTTAATAACATATAGCCGATATAGATGATATAATACTCAGAAACAGGGTGCATTGCATGAATATAATAAA
>JAUPLS010000110.1 GCA_030836805.1 Campylobacterota bacterium
CCGTTTCAGTGTGTACAGCAGATCATGCAATGCATGCCAATGAAGAGCTGCAAAAGGTTTTTGAAATAGCAAAAATCCAAAAACAGAAAATTCTCATAGGTACAGGACATGGCATGTGCACCTGTCAAGGTGCTGCCTTTGAATATATCTTCAATGTCGAGCATGAAGCAAAAAAAGCAGGCGTAAGAGACAATCTTGAAATCAAATGGATTTCCAACGAATCTTTCCTTGGCGATTTTGGCATCGGAGGGCTTCATATGAAACGCGGAGGATATGCGGCAAGTTCAAGACTTTTTGCCGAATCACTCTATTCTGAACGAGGCATTTCTTGGATCATCGGTGCTCATGTCAATAAAGTAGAGCCAGGAAAAGTACATTACGAGCTGCTTGATGGAAGCATGGGAGAGGAGGAATTTGATTTTTCTATGCTTATTCCGCCATTTTCAGGAGTCGGCCTCAAAGCATATGATAAAGACGGATCGGATATCACGGATACGATTTTTGCTCCGAACGGATTTATGAAAGTAGATGCAAACTACAATGCAGGAGCATATGAGAACTGGAAAGCAGCAGACTGGCCAAAAACCTATCAAAACCCTACATACCCCAATATGTTTGCAGTAGGTATCGCCTTTGCACCGCCGCACCTGATCTCAAAGCCGATGAGTTCACCAAACGGAACACCGATCAATCCCACACCTCCAAGAACAGGTATGCCTTCTGGTATTATCGGTAAAGCAGTGGCACATTCTGTTTGCAACCTTATCAAAGAAGGCCCAAATGCACATCTTCACGAGGCCTCAATGGCACATATGGGCGCAGCATGCGTGGCTTCTGCAGGCAAAGGTTTTACAGATGGTACGGCCGCGGCACTGACTGTGTATCCTGTGGTACCTGATTTTGAAACATACCCTGGCTTAGGACGTGATCTTGATTATACATTTGGAGAAATAGGACTTGCCGGACACTGGATAAAACATATCCTTCACCACATGTTCCTCTACAAAGCAAAACTTAAGCCGGGCTGGACACTTATCCCTGAATAAGCCAAAACAAACACCATTTAAAGGAGAAAAAATGAAAGAAATAGAAAAATATGTCAAACCGTATGAAGCCAACTTTACAACAATGATTCCAACCAAATTTGTCAAATTTATGCGAACTTGCGTATTGTGGCAAATTTTGCGTTTTATCGTGATCAACCTTAAAATGCTTGTAGTGGTCAGAAAAAGCCATTCATAGCCACAGGAGGTGTCTTTGGGCACCTCTATGCAATTTCTTTCAAAATATTTACAAAATCCTATCTTTTTATCGTCGGTTTTTATAAATATTTTAATTTAAACAGTACAACTAAATTTTAGTCATACTGTTTAAAGCAAAGGCCTATCGATGATTAAAGAACTTGTAATCTATCCTGATCAGCGTGTCAATATTGCATGTACCGATGTGCGAAAGTTTGATGAAAAACTGCACGAAGTGCTCCAAAACATGAAAGATACTATGCAAGCACACCATCTTGAGGCTCTTAGCGCTATTCAGATCGCTATGCCCTACAACATCATTGTGATTAAATGCGATGACATTTATATGGAATTTATTAATCCGCGCATTATCAAAGCAGAAGGAAATATCCGGTCATTAGAAAAAACACTCTACTATCCCAATATAGAGCAAACCATTCCTCGTTATGGAAAAATTAAACTTATCTATGAAGACCGCAGCGGAAATGTCAACTATATGGATATCTCCGATACAACGCTCTCCACCACCCTGCAAAGAAAGATAGACTACCTGTTTGGTGGTACTTTTTTGGACAAATTAGATAAAGGGCATAGACAAAACGTGATCGATGCTTTAGCAAAAGATGGCCTTATGCCACGAATAGAGGTATGCCCTGCTTTTTCAAAAAAAGATTATTTTGTCAGCTTTGCAGACAAACTTCTTTTTTTGATGGGGCTCTCTTTGCTCTCACCGCTCTTTAATTTTAGCAAAGAAACCATGCAGGTATTTTATATTTTGGATAAAATATTTTTTCCTGCCGTCATTCTTTTGATGATCGGATTTTTCTTTTATGCGCAATACGAAGCCAAACAATACAAACAATGCAGCAGCTGTCAAATAGGAAACAATATTGGAGTAATTATCAAAAGAAGTGTAGCGGCAATTATTTTACTTGCAGGGAGTTATTTTTTAGTCAATCCAAACTAAAGTCTCTTTTGCTTAAAAAAGATAATAAAAAAACTATCTTGAATCAATAGCAAAGATAAAAATAAAATTTTGAATATATTTTGCAAGAGAAATCCTCTTGCAAAAAGAGAAAAAAGATCGATTATCTTTTTGAGAACTGTGGAGATCTTCTTGCTTTTTTCTTTCCTGGCTTCTTTCTTTCAACCACTCTTGAATCCCTTGTAAGAAGGCCCATTGGCTTTAAGATAGCTCTAAAAGAAGGCTCAAACTCTACAAGAGCTTTTGTAATCCCATGTTTAAGTGCATCTGCCTGAGCTGAATATCCACCGCCAAGCGTAGTTGCTTTAACAGTCATAGAGTCAAGCTGCTTGGTTGTCTCAAGAGGAAGCCTTACTTTCATTTTAAGTGTTTCGTGTCCGCCAAGCCATTGGTCAAGTGTTTTACCGTTGATAAGCATTTCGCCATTCCCTGGAGTCAACCAAACTTTAGCGATAGCAGCTTTTCTTTTACCTGTTGCATATATAGTTGCCATCTTTAGTTTCCTTTGTTGATTTGTGCAGTATGCGGATGTTCGCTTCCTGCATATACTTTAAGTTTTTTTAGCATTGTTCTACCAAGTGTTGTTTTTGGAAGCATGCCTCTCACAGCAAGCCTATAGAGTTTTTCAGTATGATTTTCAAGCATATCCGAAAGTTTCTTGCTTTTAGTAGAACCGAAGTATCCACTATATGTGAAATACTCTTTATCATCCAATTTAACGCCTGTAAATTTCGCTTTTTGGGCATTGATGATGACTACATAGTCACCACAATCTACGTTTGGTGTAAAAGATGGTTTGTGTTTACCTCTAAGAAGTGTCGCTACTTCAGTTAAGATACGGCCAAAAGTTTTACCTTCTGCATCGATCAAAACCCAGTCTCTTTGCACTTCATGAGGTTTAAGAACAGATGTCAATTTCATGATGTTTTCCTTATTGATATAAAAGCTAATGCTCTTTGTGAATGGGATTGTACCAACATAAACTTAAGATTTATTTAAATTAAGATTTATTTAAGAATTTTAGCTCTATTTTGTCTTCCAGCAGATAAACTATAGCCCCTTCTGTCTTTTTTTGCGTAATCTTTTCTACTGCTTTCTGATAAAATTCAACTTGATTTTGATGTTTAAATTGATGCTTTTTTGAAGTTTTATAGTCCACCACCAAACAATAATTTTCATATTCAAGCAATAGATCTATCTGCTTGAGTTCTCCGCCAAATCCGATAGACTGTTCTTTTCTGACTTTTGCACCCACAAGCAATGTTCGAAAAGCATGATACTCCATTAAATTCTTGATACGATCTTTAACCTGCTCAATGCTTTGAATACTTAATTGTCGGCCGTAACGATTTTGTACTGATATCATAGCAGCATCAACACCTGCTTCATCAAAACTGCTGAGCATTTCTAAACCATAGTGCAATGCTGTCCCAAATAAAAGTGCTTCATAATCTTTTTCTTCTTTTTCTTTTTGTGTTACTTCTTGTACACCATAATGAGAAAGTATTACGGAATTTTCAGCTTTTTCTTCTTTTAAATATTTTTCAAAGATTTTTGTTTCTTTTGTCTGCAATGTACCCCTATGCATGGGAGAAATACCCAACTCATCAAACATAGATCCTTTTGGTTTTTTTACAACAATCATTCCTTTTACGGCTCTTGTTAATGCCACATAAAGCACATTTTTGCGATCCTTGCTTTGCGATATACGTCTCTCTTGCACAATATTTGCATAATTGGCATCAAAATTTTCTCTACCTTTCATACGGTAAAGTATCTGATCAACATAAAGATGCTCATTATAATCATAAAAAAGTGTACTTTTGTCACTATTGGGCTGTGTAACTTTATCCATAACGATCACATACTCAAATTCCAATCCCTTAGAACCATGTATTGTCATAATTTTGGCGCCGTGCACCGAATGAGATGCAACAGGGATTGAGGAGGTGGCGAATTCTTCCAAGAAATCAGGGATCTGTGAAAAATGTGAAGCAAACTCCAACAATTTCAAAAGATTTTTATCCTCGTTAAAATAACCAAATTCTCTTATCAGTTTATCCAACACTTCGATAGGTTCCATGGACGGCTCAAACCATGAAGTCCCTATCTGGTTCAAAGATTTACCTACCCTCACAAGCAAAGCCTGCGCATCGATAACCTCTCCATAAAATAGATAAGCTACCATCGCACCTATTGCGGCTATCTTGGGGATATTTTTTAAAGAACTCGACGTATGCAATAAGGTATGTATCCCCTCATGCATACAGGCTTCCTGCAAATCAACACCATCTTTATTGGTACTGACCAAAAAGGCGATATCATCGATATCAATCCCTATTGCAATAAGTCTTTTGGCCTGATTGAGCGCTTCCCCTATCAACGTCTCAGATTCAAGCACCTCGACATATCCTTCAGTTGCATCTTGTTTACTTTTTTGCGGAACATACCCTTGCATCTGTCCGACAAACCAAGCATTTACCTGCTCCACGATATACCTGCTGCTACGATAATTGGTATCCATCTGTTCGATGTTAACATGATAATGGGATGCAACTTTATCAAAAAGCTCTTCCACTCCACCTCGAAATCGGTAAAGTGACTGTTTTGTGTCTCCTACGTAAAAAAAACTTCTAAATTCGTTTTGTCCCTTTCCTGCAAAAATCTCATCGATCAAAGGCTTTAAAAGCAAAAATTGGAGAGTAGAGGTATCCTGAAATTCATCCAAAAGCATATGATTAAATTTACTATCTATTTTAAAATAAAAAAACTCTTTTGAGATGCTCTCGTGAAGCAATCTATAAGTAAAATAGCTTAGATCATCAAAGCTCAATATATTGGAACGCTTGGCATCCATGATAGTGGCATTTTTATAATATTCGTAAACATCGAAAATAGTATTCAAGATGACGGCTTCTTTTGTCCGCATCCATCGCCCCAAGAGTGATTTTAAATCCAAAAATGCCTCTTCGATGCGTGGATTTTTTTCTACATATTTTTTATAATTTCTATGATCAAAAAGGCTTTCTTTGTCAAAAACCGTTTTAACGGCAAGCTCCTTTACTGATTGGGGCATAAAATTATCAATTGCGCTCTTGGATGCGCCCGATTCGACCACCATTGCATGCAAACGCTCTCTATATGCATCAATCTCTTCTTCGATTTTCAAAAGATGGCCATCCTCATAAATATGTTCAGGCAGCAAGGGGTCAATACGGTAAAAATTCTGCATAAGATCAAAAATCTTGCCAAAGCGTTTATCTTCGATCTCAATCGCTAAGCGCACCAAAGAAGAAAGCAAACCTTTTATGCGAAGTTCTTCCAGAAAATAACTTTCGCGCTTGTCATTTTGTTTTTCTTTGGTTTTAAAACCGGGGTCCAGACCTAATTCGAGCGATGCAGATCTCAACACTGAAGCAAAAAAACTATCCAAAGTGACAATATAGATATTGCTCGCAAGAAAGCGCGCTAAAACTTCCGGTTGCTTAGCGATTAATGCCTCTTTGGACAACCCCGTCTGAAAACAGACTTCCTGCATAAAAGGGTCATCCTTTTTACTGCCCAGTTCTCGCAATGAACTCAGCACTCTTTGTCGCATTTGGGAAGCTGCTTTGTTGGTAAAAGTCGCTGCCAAAATGCTAGCCGGGGACTCCCCCCTAAAAAGCAACGAGACATAGCGCACAGAAAGCGCAAAAGTTTTTCCGCTGCCGGCACTTGCAGAATAGGCCAAAAAGGGTTTAAAACTCATAGATACTCTCCTCTTTCGCACATCAAGGCAAACTCGCAGTATTTGCACTTTTGTAAATCTTCACATTTTTGTGCAATAAAACTTTTTGTCTGTTTGAGCGTAATGAGATGCTCGCCTAAAAGTTCATTTTTCTCTTCGAGCGCTGTGACTGCTTCCATCTTTCCCTCTTCGAACAACTTCACAAACGCTAAACTCAGATTCGTATATTTTGGTGAAAGCAAATGATGATAGATGCTCATCTGAAAATCAGTCAGTTTTTCTAAATTCTTTACCCGATTTGCCTCCTGTATTGAACCACTTTTATAATCAAGAACCAGTGTATGCGTATCGTTTTGATCAAGCCGATCGACACGGCCTGTAAAATTTAAACCGCCTATCTCTCCTTCTATTTTCAACTCTCTTTCAACAACCCTCCATCCCTCTTTAAAATGTGCTATCTGAGAAGACACAAACCCTTTAAGCTTCTCCCTGTAAAGCAGTTTTCGATAGATGCTCTTAGCATCTTCCCCGGAAAGCATCTCATCAAGAAACCTATATACCTCCTGGCGCATCTGTATGGATGATTCAAATGTGTCATTTTTGGCATACAAACGTTCAAATAAACTATGCAAAAAGGAACCCTCATTCCATTCTTCTTCTTTCTTTGCTTTTATTTTCTGAATATACCGATAATAGAATCTCCGTTTGCATTCCAAATAAATTTTAAGCTTTGAAGCAGACCAAATAAAACATGTTGCATCAAACATTTCTACCACAGGATCTTTCAATTCAACAATCTGGGACTTTTCATGATACAGGATATCAAATTGTCCAATCGCACAACATCCATCGTTCAATCCTAATTCATAAAGAAACTTGGAAGGAAGCCTGTTGTCGCTGGTACTGTAAAAAATCACAGAACGTTTCGCCTGCTCAAGCAGACGTTTATAATACTGTTTTTGCAATGCTTCACGATCATTTTTTGTTGGAAGCCCTGCATAGGTTCTCACTGTTGAGTTCAAGAACTGGTCCTTGCTTGAGGTTGCCGGCACGATCCCTTCATTGAAATCAAGGATTACCACCCCTTCGAAGCAAACCCCCCTGGTTTCCAATACACCCATTACGGTTATTTTTCCTCCTCTTACATCATCGATCGTCAAGGAATCTAATGTTTGCAGCCATAAAAACAACCATTCTTTCACATTTAAAAAATAAGGTGAAAACAGTTTTCTCAAATGAAGATAACGCTCATAAACCTTCTGAAATTCATCCCGGAATTTTTCCTCCCCTTCTTTTCCTACTAAAGAAAAATCAATAAGTCCAACCTTATCCATCTGAGCAAAAAAATGGTCTATATTGATATTTACCCTTGTATCTATAGAATCAATCTGTTCTATTTCTAACCCATAGCGTTCGAGAAGCTGTTGCTGCAAAGGTTCAAAATTCTGCCAGTAAACAAAAAGAGCGGATAACTTTTTATATGCCTTGCTTTTGCTGTAGTCATATCCCATTGCAAAATTTAGATTATTATATTTGTCATATAATACTAAACTCTCTTTGAGCCCCTCATCGGGCAATATCAAAGCGATCTTTTCTGGTGCAATTCCTGAACGCACCATCTGTTCTATTTGTACAAAAGCATGCGCTATTTGTTCATACCTTTCTTCTGTTGCAATCACTTCTGTTGCAATCTGAGCAGAAACCGGAACGGAAGAGAGTATTGCTTTGGCACTAAAATCGATACTAACCTGCGAATAGTTTGATACGAATATGCCGTAAGCTTTAAAACGCTCCTGCATTTTTAGATTAAACCCGCTTGTAAAAAAATGTACAATAGTCTGTGTGTGCTGAGCAGCTTTTTCGATCAGTTCCAACTCAAAACGGCTTAAATATCCCTCTAGATATATCTCGATGCGATCAAAATTTTGTATAAAACCTCTATTGATCTGATATGATTTTGGAATAAAAACTTTGTCGGTTAACGCTTTTGATTCAAGCAGAAAATAATAATTTTGCAACAATGTTTCAAGTATTTTTAAATGCTGTTCAAATTCTACATAGGCATCAGCAGCAGCTAAAGTCTCAAAGTCAACATATTCAGCCGAGAGTTCTTCAAAAAATTTAAAAATCGCATCACTCTTGGTAAAAAACCGAACAAGATCCAAGTCAAGGTTTAGCTTTTCAAATGTTTCAAATGATGCCGCTTCCCTTAAAAGCAAAATACGCTCCATCGGATCAACAAGGGCTTTGCTTTCTAAAACAATCATGCGATTTTCGAATTCATCCATGCGCATCAGTGTCGGTAAAAAACCGTTCATCTGCTTAAACTGCTGATTGATATTGCGTAACGCTCTTGAGGTGGGATAAATGTGAAGTTGTTTCATAAACAGAAGTATAACATAGAGTAAAATAACGAAGCAACAAAAATGTCAAATTGGCATTTTATTCTCACAAAAAAGAGAAGATTTTCTGCTTAAAAACAAAAAATCTTCCATTTAATGTTTAATTTATCAAGGCTGAAGATAAGCAGGAATTTGGCTATATCCTATCCCTTCTCCCACTTTTGCCCTAAGTTCCAACGTATACCTTCCAGGCTGAGTGATATTAACCTCTTTGATCGTATATACCGTATTCTCAAAAGAAATATTATCCACCACCTTATCGTTCGCCTGGGTATGAGGCCGCGTCAACAAAAATGTAACATTTGCATCTTTTACCATATTTCCGTTTTTATCAATAATGATATAATGAAATTCATTTTCACCATGAGTAAGTTTCACAGGATCTCTTTGTTTAACTTTACTGTTGACATTGTCTTTCATCACGATAGTCTGAGCATCTACAAGCTCTATGCGGTATTGATTGTCAAACGCTATTTTTTTCTCCATGATTTCATTAATATTCATGTCGGCAATTTGATACTTTAACATAAAATCATTCGATTCTTGTACCGGCAAAGAGATAGCAGACTTTATGGTCCAATATCCCAACATAATCGCTATAAGCAAAAAACCAAATATCATATGTGGCCAATACGTTTTTTTTGCACTATTTGCCATCTTTAATCCTCACTATAACGGGTCTAACAAAAAACATCCATAGCACCAACAGTGCCCCAGCAAACACGATTGTTTTAAGTATCTTTATTGTGAAACGTGTTTCATTTGGAAGTGTTTTTGTTAATTCTACCCCTTTAGCTTCACCGATTTGATCCGCAAGTTCAGAAAAACCTTGCACGATACCAATATTATATTTATCTTCATCGCTATTTTTGTCTTTACTCGCAACCACATCAATGGCGGCACTTTTTACCTTTTGTTCATCATAGAGCAGTTTAACCTCATCCGAAGAAGGAACAATGCCAACCCTTTTATCATGCGGGGCAAAAACAAAAACAACATACGGCTTGCTTAAATTATCCTCATACTTTTTCACATATGCATACATACTGCTTCCTCTGGGAAAAGCATCATTGGTTGCTATAACATATTCGTATATTCCCGTTTTTAATAAAAGCTCGTCCCCCATCTCTTCAATCAATTGGGAAGCTTTCGGGTTTAACAATTCATTTTTGAGAACATGTGCTGCATTGAGAAAAAGCGGAAACAACAAAGCAAGCAAAGTCACCCCTGCTTGTATTTTGACCATTATGCTATCCTACAAAAAGATGGTTTGGCGTAAGCACTGCCCATGCTGTATAAATTGCAGTAACCAACATACCGAAGCCAAGCACCTTATCCATTATTTTAATCATAACTTATCCTTTTTGGGTTGATTACTGAGCATCTTTAAATGCAAAATTGGCATTCTCTTTGCTAATCATCTTCACATTGTCCAAACTTCCAGTGATGGGTGTCGGATCATAATATTTAACTGCTGAACTTTGCTGTACGTTAATGCCCCATGCTGTCAAGGACACAAGAATACCAATCAAAAGCAAAGTTGCCACCAACATGCCCGCCACACCATTTAGACCAAACATGCTTCTGCTTGTATTTTCTGCCATTTTTTACTCCTTATTTGATAATGACTGAATATATACAGCCAATGCTTTTTCTTGGACGGGAGTCAACATTGTCTTAAATGACGGCATTTTGCCGATTTGACCTTTTTTACCATGCTGAAGCGTATGTGACACTACCGCCTCATCGTAGGCTACAAGATTTGGAGACATTCCGCTATTTCCCTGACCATCAGCACCGTGACAACTTGCGCATGCTGCAAAAGCAGCGGGCTGCTCACCCTTCATTCCGCCTGCAATATACTCGGCAATCGCTTTGGCATCTTCTCCTTGTGCCATCATTGGAGGCATTGCGCCCAGTTCATAACCCAATTGATCTGCACCGTTTTCAATCGTATAAAGAATTTGCTCTTTGCTCATTCTGGTACCAAAATCTTGGGCCTTACCGGAAAGTCCATCGCCCGTCTCACCATGACATGGAGCACATTGCACCAAAAATACAGATTCGCCCATTTGTTGAAGCGTTGTGTTGTCTGCATTTTTATGTGCTTCCTCAAATTTTGCATTATACGCCTTCACCTCTTCATTCCACATGCCGATTTGACTGAAAGCATTGAGGGGATATCCTGCCGTCCAATACCACATAGCCCATATCAATGTTCCTAAAAAAGAGTACGCCCAACCACTTGGAAGTTCATTTTTATACTCACCGATACCATCCCAATTTTCTTCAGTAAGCTCGCCTTCAGCCTTGTCTGTTTTCATCTGGTTAACATATTTGGCTGCCACTCCAAAGGTAAGTACTGCAATGGCCACAGCGCCAAGCATCGTAATCATATTGATCGGATCGCTTAGATCGATATTCATTTGCTTGACAACAACCAATGTAGCAATGATCAGTACTGCAGCAAAAGCCAATGCTTTTATCATTAATGCATTCATTTATTTAGCTCCTTCTTTTCGCTTTGGTTTTTAGGATTACGCTCTATGGGCGGGCTATCGATCTCATCATCAAGTGCGATATTCCCATACTTTTCATAATCTTTTTCACCCTTTTTTTCACTTCTATATAAGTATATGATATACGAATATAATATCACCACCAGAAAAATGGTCATAAAGAAACTGGCATAGCCCTGAAGTTCTCTAATATCCATCTTTTCCTACTATTTTAATCTATTGAGATATGCTATCAATGCAACAATTTCCGGTATTTGCCCGTTTGCTACCGCTTCTTTTACATCTTTATTTTTCATATCGTCTACGATGGCTTTTGCTTCTGCCAATACACTCGGCTTATGTGCCTCCCAAGCTTCTTTTGTAGGCTTAAACTCATCTCCATAAGGTGTTCTAAAAACTTTTTTGACCGTAACAGCCTCTGCATACGCTGTTTCTATATCTGCAATATTTGTGAAATAATGCTTATATGCCGGCATAATTGATTGGGGCACTACTGATTTTGGATCCCACATATGGTTTTCGTGCCAATCTGTCGTTCTGTAATTTCCTACACGGTGAAGATCCGGACCGGTTCTTTTAGAACCCCAAAGAAAAGGCCTGTCATAAGCATACTCTCCAGAAAGTGAATACTGTCCGTATCTGTCAGTTTCTGCCTTAAACGGACGGATAAGTTGTGAGTGGCATGCGATACAGTGGTCTTTCTTGTAAATATTTTTACCCGCAAGCTCGAGTACCGTATAAGGCTTGAGTCCCACTACCGGCCTTGATGCTTCAGCAAAGTTTGGCAAGATCTCAATGAGACCCGCAAAGGCAATGACAACAAACACTCCTACAGCAAAAAAGAATGGATTTTTTTCTAACCAATGAAACATAATAACCTACCTCCTTATGCCATAGGGCTTCTAAATTGTGGTTCGGCTTCGAGTTTTCTAGAAGCAGTCATCGTTTTGTACATATTGTATGCAAACATCAAGAAACCTGTAAGGTACAATACTCCAGCAAGTGCCCTAATTGTATAATATGGATTGAGTACCGCTACAGTATCAATAAAGCTGTACATCAAGTTGCCATACTCATCTACGGCCCTCCACATCATACCCTGCGTGATACCTGCGATCCACATAGAGGTAAAGTAAAGAACAACGGCTGTTATTTGAAGCCAAAACTGTGCTTCCATCAATTTTTTAGAGTAAATCTCTCTTTTATACATTCTTGGCGCCATATGGAATAATGATGCCATCACCATAAATGCAACCCATCCCAATACACCATCATGTACATGCCCGGGAATCCAATCTGTAAAGTGTGCAATCGCATTGACTGACTTGATTGCCTGGATAGGACCCTCAAGTGTTGAAAGCATATAGAATGTAGATGCCAAGACCATAAATTTGATCAATGGATTTTCAGTGAGCTGGTTCCACTCCCCTTTCATTGTAAGAAGCATATTGATTGCACTCCCCCATGACGGCAAAATCAATACAACAGAAAAAACAGATCCCATCGACTGCATCCAGTCTGGGACGGTTGACCAAAGAAGGTGATGAGAACCTGCCCAAAGATAAACAAACATCAATCCCCAAAAAGAAAGAAGAGATAATTTATAAGAATAAATGGCTTGTCCGGATTCTTTTGGAAGAAAATAATAAATCATCGCAATAATAGGAACAGTAAAAACAAATGCAACCGCATTATGCCCCCACCACCATTGCACCAACGCATCATTGGTCCCTGCATACATAGAAACTGAATGCATTACACTTCCTAAACCGCCGGATGCAAAATAAGTAGGCACTTCCATGTTATTAAAGAGATAAAGCATGGCAACACCCAAGAAACAAGCAATAAAATACCAAAGTGAAATATAGAGTGATTTTTCTCTTCTCATTCCAATAAGGCCAAACATTGCTACACCCCAAAGTACCCATACCAACACAGTAAGGATATCAAGTGGCCACTCCATTTCTGCATACTCTTTGGATGAGCTAAATCCCATTAAGAGTGAAGCAACCATAGCCAATGCCAAAATGACATAAAGTACAAACTGTAACTTTCCGACAAACATCAAAAACCTAGACTCCGCCATAGAAACTTTCAGTACTCTTTGTGCCGAATAGTAAAAAGTAGCAAAAACACCACTTACCGTAAAACCATAAATGACTATATTGGTATGAAGTGGCCTTAATCTTGAAAATGTCCCATACTCGCCCATGAGATAATTCAATTCCGGAAACGCTAATTGCGCCGCGATAAGCGTACCAATCAACATACCTAAAAATCCAAACAAAATTGTTGTATAGGTAAACAACTTTGCTACTGAATAATCATATTCCAATGCTGCGTGTGACTGCATGCATACCCCCTTATAAAAGATAATATTAATAATTTTTATCCTAAGCCAAAAATTATTAATATCTAATATATTGTAATCTTTTTCTATAAATATAATGCTTAAAAATACAAATAAGATTACTATTTGTTTCATAAAATTACAGGATATTACAAGGATTTTGCAGTTTTCTTTCTGGGGTTCGATAAAATAATTTAGTCTTATTTTATTTATTAGTTTGAATAATTTTGTAGAATAAAGTGGTTTTTAATTGAACTCCGGGACATTAATTGTCAAAAATAGAGCCCTTAAAGGAAAAAACTATGCTTTTCCTTTAGCGCTCTGAATGGAGTGGATATATTGATAATCGACTGCAATATGTTTTTCTTTTGGTAAATGTAAAGCAAGTCTATGAACCATCTGTTCAAAATCTTCAAAAAGATAATTAGCCATAGATCCGGGTATAGGATTGATCTCATTAAGATATACTTCATCTTCAATCACAAAAAAGTCACAGCGGATCACTGCTCCTTTAAAGAGCGGATGATAGATTTTTTTAAAACTCTCTTGTATTTTTATTTTGAGCGCATTATCGATATCCGCAGCAAGCACTTGCGAATCTCTTGAAAAATCCATATACTTTTTCTCAAAATCCAAAAACTCTTCTTTGTGAGGTTGCTCTACAATAGAAAGCTCCCAATCGTGCGTATAGCACCCTGCCTGGTTAAACTCTTTTACACCAACAATAAACGGCTCCACGATAACATCCGTATCAAACTCAAATGCCACATCCAATGCATAATCAAGCTCTAGTTCATTTTTTACGATACTTACACCAATGCTGCTGCCAAGACGCACAGGCTTGACAATAACAGGGTATGGCATCGTTATTTTTCTTTCATCTGTTTTTGAAAGATATTCATACGCTACAGTTTTAACCCCTAAGCTTTCTGCCAAAAATTTAGTATAGAGCTTATTATAGCTCAACACTGA
The DNA here is from genome assembly GCA_030836805.1 of Campylobacterota bacterium. Classification (GTDB taxonomy): domain Bacteria; phylum Campylobacterota; class Campylobacteria; order Campylobacterales; family Sulfurovaceae; genus Sulfurovum. Next base: position 14,197 of record JAUPLS010000110.1, read on the forward strand.
TGCTTCAATACAAGGAGAAATAAACGGGATATCAAAAAACGTCATCATGGATGCTATTTTTCCATCTTCTCCGTCTCTACCATGAATCAGATTCAATACTACATCAAAAGCTATTGCTTTACTGCCAAATAATCCATCGACAAAAAATCCGCCTTTTTTGAGTGTGAGCAATTTACGTTTTTTGTAATCCCCTGAAGAAAAAAGTTTTGAGGTCATATCCTTGGCATCTATAAAATAAAATTGGCGGTCACTGCTTACAAAAATAAATGTCAGGTTACTCTTTTTAAAAACTTTTTTCATTGTGATTGCACTTACAATGCTTATCTCATGCTCATAACTTGACCCGCCAAACAAAATAGCAATATTCATCAATGTTCCTTATAGCATCTTTGCAAATTCGCTGAATATATAGGCACTCTCATGAGGTCCCGGGCTTGCTTCGGGATGATGCTGTACCGACATCGTAGGCGAATCATTATAGCGAAGCCCCTCTATAGTGTTATCAAAAAGGTTTATGTGCGTGACCGATGCCACTTCGATAATATTTTCTGGGACATTATAATTATGGTTCTGTGCTGTAATTTCCACTCTTCCTGTGACGACATTTTTTACAGGATGGTTTCCTCCATGGTGTCCAAACGGTAATTTGAATGTGTCATACCCGTGCGCAATTGAAAGAAGCTGATGCCCCAAGCAAATACCAAAAAGTGGCACTTTGGCTGCGATAAGTTTTCTTATTTTTTCATGCTCTTCTTTTAAAATAAGCGGATCCCCAGGACCATTTGACAAAAAAACTCCGTCTGTTTTTTTGGCTTTAAATTGATCGATAATCTCTTCTGCACTCATCGCATTGGGCACTACCGTTACCTCCATGCCTGCATGAGTCAACTCATTAAGAATATTTCTTTTTATGCCAAAATCCAAAGCAATAATTTTTTTGGTTGTTTGCGGTATATCATAGTCGAATTTTTCAATATTGTAGCGCGCCTCTTTATGGACATAGGACTCTTTGGTGCTCACTTTTTCAATATAATTGATCTCTTCAATGCGTGGGGTACTTTCCAGTACTTTTTGAAGCTCGTCTTTATCGTGAATTTGGGTAGAGGCAACCATCATCATTGCACCTTCCTGGCGCAATATTTTAGTAATGTAGCGTGTATCAATTTGCGTAATACCAAGGACGCCGTGCTTTTGAAGTAATGCATGCAAAGTTTCCTGGGACCTAAAGTTTGAAGGCCTGTCTTGATAAGAACGAACAATAACCCCCGCACAAAATGCCTGCTTGCTTTCCATGTCTTGTGCATTACAACCCACATTGCCTATCTCTGGCATTGTAAAAGTTACAAACTGTCCCGCATAAGAAGGATCGGTGGCTATCTCCTGATATCCGGTCAAAGAGGTATTAAAAACACATTCTCCCACTGCTGTACCTTCTGCCCCAAAACTTTTGCCTTCCAAAAGCAATCCATTCTCAAAATAAAGCGACACCTTTTTCATTACACTTCCTTTTTCATTCTTCATACTTAACACTTGATGCTTAAAGCATTCCTCTTTTTGCAAGTTCTTCCTGATAGAGCCTGTCATAGAGCAATTCATAGTCTTGGGAACCGGGAATTATCTCTTTTTTCATATTTTTAATCTTGTTGTAGACAATATCATCTATCTCTTCGTAGGCATTTGCGAATGTTTTAAAAGATTTAAAAATGATATTCTTTACTTGATTTTCACTCACATCATATTCTGCCAGATAGTTCTCATAAAGCTCATCCAAAATCAGATGAGAAAGATCATTATATCTGTCATCATAATTCATAATAACCCCAAATTCGGGTGCCATTTTCTTTTTGATCATAAAAAAAAGTTGTCTTTCGTCAGCATGCTGAAATTCTATCTCACCGATATTAGCATCAAGTATCTCTTTGACTTTGGCATCCAGTGCCTGCTCTTTTTTCAAATTTTCGTCAATAATCGCTTTACATGCCTCCACGACCGCTTCTCTTCCTTTGGGAAGTCTGACAAAAGGAGCATTGACCAAATCAATTCCGATTTTGGTTGCTACATATCTTGTTTGTTGTGGTTTGAGTCTCATACTATCTAACTCCTTTTTATAAATAATTTATCTTAAAAGCGACTGAGCATATAAGCTTGCTGCTAAAACATGTCTCACACGAATAACGCCTATAGAAGGTTTTCTATACATATTACCGTATAATCGTATCATCACGATCAGGACTTGTTGATATAATCCCCATCTTTGTGCCTATCATCTCTTCAAGTGCCAAAATGTACGACTGTGCACTCTTTGGCAAGGCATCAAACTTTCTTATGCCTTTGGTTTTATCCCAGCCCGGAAAGCTTTGATAGACAGGGGTTGCATCTTCAAGGTCATAGGGCACATAATCGATCTCTTTTCCGTCTACTTCATAAGCTACGCACACTTTTACCTCAGTAAAACCATCAAGCACATCCAGCTTCATCAGTGCAACCTGATCTGCTCCATTGACGCGTACAGCATGGCGCATTGCTACTGCATCGAACCAGCCGCATCTTCTTGGCCTTCCGGTAGTGGTGCCAAACTCATGTCCATTTTTTCGAAGTATGTCGCCTTCTTTGCCTAAATCTTCACTCGGGAAAGGTCCATTCCCCACTCTCGTACAATAAGCTTTGGCAATACCCGTTACCTTACCTAAATCTTTAGGGCTTAATCCAAGGCCGGAACAAGCACCTGCGCTGACTGTCGTCGAAGAAGTTACGTAGGGATAAGTACCATGATCAATATCGAGCATCGTGCCTTGTGCACCTTCTAGCAATACCTTTTTGTCTTTGGCCAATATATCCCACATCATTTGTGTTGTATCTACAATATAAGGGGCAAGTACGGTTTTATACCCTTCAAGTTCCTCTAAAAGTACTTTCTCTTGAGGAAGCTCGACTCCCATTGCTTCAAAAATGGTACTATTCGCCTCAAAATATGCCATAATTTTTTCAGTAAGTTTATCAGGATGCAATAACTCTCCCAATCTGTGTCCGACTCTAGCAATTTTATCTCCATAAGCCGGACCGATACCTTTACCTGTCGTACCAATAGCCTTGTCGCCTTTCATGCGTTCTCTTGCTTGGTCTATCAACGCATGATATGGCAATAAAATATGGGCTTTATCAGACAAAAAAAGTCTACCTTCAAGATTTCCAAACTGTTCCATCTCTTTGATGAAATCCTTAGGGGAGATCACTACTCCGTTGCCTACAATATTTTTTGCTTTTGGATTGAGCACTCCCGAAGGAATAAGATGAAGTGCATATTTCTTGTCGCCGATAACAATAGTATGGCCGGCATTATGCCCTCCCGCAAAACGGCACACATAATCATGTGTCTGTGCCATATGATCAACAATCTTTCCTTTTCCTTCGTCTCCCCATTGGAGCCCTACAATTAAATCTGCTTTACTCATCTGATTCTACTCCCTACTCATTTTTTCCATTTTGTATGCGATACACTCATCTGTATAAAGCGCAAATCCTGCTGCTTCTACATTATCAATCGTATAAATACCGCCTGTGGCCAAAAGCGCATTCTCTTCAAACATTCTAAATGTCAAAGAATCATAATATCTCAATTTTGCATAAAAAAGTGGAGAGATCACCATTGCTGAATAATTTACTTTTTGTGCAGCGGCTTTGATCTTTTCCAATTCAGTCTTGATATCTTCAGGAAAAAGACTTAGATCTTCAAGATCATTCACACTATTAATACTTACCAATGATTCCATCCAAGGTAGATTTGCACAGAGGATCTGCTCTATATGCATTGATTTTAATACTTCAAGAGAGATGCCATACTTTTCATTCAGCAGATGAGGAATACGGATATTGGAGATTTGCATGATGGGTTTGATATCAAGTTTTTTTAAAAGTGCAACTGTAGTTCGTGCCACTTCTTCAAAATTGCCATCCATTACCTCGGCTCCGATTTGATACTGCTCTTTTGTCGGATAGGTGACGGTTGGCTGAATATAAAACCATTTTTTTGATTCCATACTTCGTCCAAGTCTTTTGGTTACGATACGTACAACATCTGCTGTGGAATCTGCCCGCAAGGTTACTTCATGGTTGCTCTCGTCATTAAGACGCACAAGCGCATTGCTCTTTTCAAAAGATTCATGCTGATGGTAAGAAAAAATTGGAGTAACTATCTCTTCAAATCCAAGTGCCGACAGTGTATCGCTTGCGTTGTTTTCAATCTCTCTTTTAAGTTTTGCGCTCTTACCAAAATAAAGTCGGCTTCCGCTAGGAATTTCATGTTCAAATATCATTGGGGCCTACACCTTAAAATAGGTTTCACTAAACACACGGCTGGCTGTACCATCAAATGTTCTTTTTCCAAGTTCATCAAGTGCCAGCTCTATTGCATTAACCACCCATGCAGACTCATATACGGGTATAAGGCCCATTTGATTGATGCGGAAAATTTTTCCCTTAAGATGATCCTGACCGCCTGCCATGTTCACACCATACTTTGTTTTAAGGAGTTTACGTATCGTTTCGGCATCTTCATCAAATACGGTGCTCATAGAAAGCGCAGGTATTTTTGGATACATAGTAAAGCCTATGGCTTCGAGTGCAGCCTGAGTTGCTTTGCTTCTTTTTGCGGTAGCCTCATAAAGCGCATCAATTCCCTCTTTGTCGATCTCGTCAAAGATAGCATTCAATCCGACAATCAAAGTAGTTGCTGCCGTCCATGCGGTTGTATTCTTCTGCTGATTTTTAATCTCTGTGGCAAGATTGAAATAATAATCTTTGCCTTTACCTATCTTCTCTACCGCTTTACCCGAAAGGCCTATCATTGCAAGCCCGGGAGGAAGCATCAATGCTTTTTGGCTTCCTGTCACCAAAGCATCAATATGTGTCACATCGATCTTTTCTACACCCACGGCCGTAATACCGTCTGCCACAATCATAATCTGGGGATTGATCTCTTTGGCGCATTTGGCTATCGCTTCGACGGGGTGCCTAAGTCCCCCTGCACTTTCACACACTTGAATGAAAATCGCATCAATATCTTTATTTTCCTGTAAAGCTTTTTCTACGTCTTCTACAGACGCAGGGGTATTCCATTCATAGCAAAGTTCTATTTTTCCCTTGCCCACTGCATCTGCAATTTTTCCGAAACGTTCACCAAATTTTCCTGCATTGATTGTCAATGCTTTCTTTTCGCACAAATTCAACATACATGCTTGCATTGCTCCGGTTCCGGAACTGGCAATCATCACACACTCATCCATGCCTAACAAGGACAATAAACGTTCACGTGCCTCTTTAAAAATAGCTTCAAATTCAGGTGTTCTGTGGTGCAATGTAGGGGTTGCCATCGCTTGGCGCACAGATTCGGGTACAGGAGTTGGTCCGGGAGTAAACAGTAACATAACGATCCTCTCATTTCAGTTTATATGATTGCATAATTAGTGGCGATTATATCTAAAGTGAGGTTAGAGGAGGGTGAGAGGTGCCTCCTCTTGTCTGATTTATTGATAAGTAACAGAAAATTCAATAGCTACATCCTGCCATGTTTTTCCCTCATGAAGGTCATAACATGCCTTGTTGATAGCTTGAAGAGAAGGAAGCATTTTAAAATCTCCCAAATCAATATATCCGTTTGCTTGAATAAAATTGTCATTTATCTTATATTGCATAGGCACTTCAATACTTTGATGATTCATTGTGATTTTAGCCGTAAGCATATTCTCTTTAACGGAGACGATTTGCGCTTCTATATAAGAATTGGATTGCACATTAAAAAATGCATTCACAAGTTTCTCATCTCGTTCTTTATGGGCGCTGTTGATACTGCTTGTCTTAATCTTTGCTTTAAGCCCTTCAAGCATTTCTTGCATGCTTTTTGCCTCTTTTTTGCCTGAAAATTCAATCATATCAAATTCCCCGGAAACACCCACTTTGGCAGGGGTTTTAAATGCCGTAAATTTTATACCCACACTTGTGGGCTCATATGCAAACAGAGCTACGCCCATCATCAAAAACACCGTTACTATTTTTTTCATTTTTTTATCCTTTTTTAAATTTATCTACATACAGCTTATCTTACACTCTTTAAATAAAAAAACAAGATTATATTTTGCGTTAATTTAAAACAATGATCTGCTGTCCAATCGCCTGATATCTTTTATAATAATGTTCAACAAAGTCGCGGACATTCTCTTGAAGAGGAAGGTATATGCCATTACACTTAAACACATACTCACCCAGGTAGGCGCCGGCATCTTTTTTATCCAAATAGTGCTTTGCAAGTTTTTTATATGCCCGAATATAAATTTCCTTCATTACTTCATAATGCTCGTAATGGATCTGTATCGTCTTGTTGTAAGTAATCACGCCTGATTCAAAAAGAATTGCCAAGTGAATCAATCCTTCACAGTAATACGGCAACACTTCGCCAACTTCACGCCATGCCACGAGACCCACCGCACGCGAAACCAAATCATCAATAATATAGGTTTTAAGTAACTCCTTTTCATGGTAAAAAAATGCCATCAAACCGCCCGTTGTTGCCTTAAACTCTTCTATGTTTTTAAATTGTCCGCTGCCGTTCATTTTTGTTTCAGTGTCTGAATCTATCCATAAAATATGCCCAAACTCGTGCCCTATAGTAGAAATATCATAAAGCTCATGCCATAATTTTGGTTCATTTTCGATCAAAGCTCTTTGTTTTTTCACAAATGCTTCTGTCATCATTTCCACGCTTAGTTTCATGATCGGTTTAGATTTTTTACTTTCCATGACAAAATCTGCATAAGCAAATATTTTTTTACCCAGTTCACTAGAAACCTCTTCGTCATTGGGAACAACCTGGGCTGAAAAAAGTCCGTTAAATTCCGCACCGTAGTAGAGCATCGGCTGCCCTATATAAAGCTGCGTTTCTCTCACTTGCATAAGATTTTTAGAGATAATACGATGGGCTTCATCCCCAAATTCTTGCGCCATGGCAGAAGCAAAATCTTGAATATTCTCTCTAGTGTGGGAGCTTTCTTGAAGCCCGGGATTCACAATACGCAAATCCCATTCCAGCGCAACGGCTTTTCTGTAATGATCCTCATAATACTCTAAAGGATGCCCTATCTGTAAGGGTGTTGTTACTTTCATCCATGCCCTATCTACATTCGCCCAATATTCGATAAGTTCATCAGGGTTGGTGTGAGAAAAGGCATTATTGATGGCCATCAGATAGTCCAGCCATGCTTCTTTTTGTCTAAACGCTTCATCTTCAAGCGTTGCCAGCACTTCTATAAAAATTTCTAACGCCTCTTTCACATGCGCCACCTCATCCCTAAAAGCCTCCGCATATGAAACTCTTTTAAACTGCCCGTTTTTATCTTGATGAAGTACAGAATAACAACGGTCTCCTATTTCACCGCGGCTGTTTACATCAAGCAAAGATTCATTTTGAAGTTTTTCAAAAATTTTCTCCTCATCTCCATTAAAAAGAGTAAAAAGTTCGCGGTTTACCCCATGAATGATGTGGGAAGTCCACGCACTTTGCCAACCGCTCATCGCAATACCGACTGTATGTACGCCTGAAATAATTGCACGGTAAAACGGTGTAAGAAGTTGCGCCTCTTCCACCCAAGAGATAAAAGCCTCATGCCGTTTAAGATGCATATTGCTTACAAAGTCATAAGCCTGTTCTTTCCTGTCTATTCTCTCTTCTTCGTTTAAATTTTCTCTTTGCAGTACTTGCTCGAGTGCGTCTTCACGAAGATTAACGATACGGGTCAATGCAGCCATGACCGTTTCATCATCTTTTTTTAGATCCAGGTGTGCCAAAAATTCATCTACAATTTTTGATGCCTCATCGTGCCCCCCATCAAGCAATCCGTAAAATCCGTTAAGCGCTTTTTGTCTTTTTTCCAATTCATCGTATATCCGTTGCAAATCTTCCATAAATTGTTGTTTTGTCATTCTATTTGCCTTGTTTTTGCTTTAACATCTTGACAATAGGCTGTGCCAACTTCATAGCCTTTGCTCTGTGTGAAATCTTTTTTTTGATCTCCTCATCAAGCTCGCCCAATGTCAAATCATATCCAAGAGGAATAAATATAGGATCATACCCAAAACCTTTTTCTCCGCGTGCTTCATTTATGGCCTCCCCATGCATCCAGCCGTGCACCACATATTCACCGTATCCCGAAACAATTGCGATCGCAGCTGTATAGTAGGCAGAGGTGCGTTCTAAACCTTTTTCCTTAAGCGCTGCAATGAGCTTGGAGAGATTCTCTTTATCTGTTGCCTTTTCACCTGCATACCTTGCAGAATAAATACCCGGAACTCCTCCCAATATAGGCAAAGAGATGCCGCTGTCATCGGCTATTACTATATGCGTTTCTAACGGCTTTTCTTTAATTAATTTTTCATAGATAGTTCGGGCTTTAATCAGCGCATTTGCTCCAAAAGTATCTCCGTCTTCAACGATCTCCATCTCACCCAGCAGTGCAGAAAAAGCCACCACTTCATCTTGGCACATCTCTTTGAACTCTCTCAATTTACCCTTATTCCCTGTAGCCAATACCAATCTCATTCTTCTCTCCTTTTTAAAAACAAAGTTGTACCCTTAATAAAAAAATATCTTTGCTTTTATCATCTTCCCTTAACCTTTTTGGAATATAATAGGACAAATTTTATCTAAATAGAGGTATTACTATGTTTAAACAAATACTGCCGCTAAGTTCGATTGTAGGGCTTAGATTTTTTGGGCTTTTCGTTGTTCTTCCTGTACTCTCGGTCTATGCATTAGAGATGGAAGGGGCTACCTCATTTTTGGCAGGGCTTGTGGTGGGCGGCTATGCTCTTGCGCAGGTCATTCTTCAAGTTCCTTTTGGTCTTTTGAGTGACAAAATAGGTCGCAAGAAAACGTTGCTTTTCGGGCTTTTGATTTTTATTGCAGGCTCTATCCTCTGTGCGCTCAGTGACAATATTTATATGCTTCTAATCGGGCGCTTCTTGCAAGGCGCAGGCGCTATCGGTGCGGTAGTTACCGCTATGATAGCCGATCTTGTCAAAGAGGAACAAAGAGCGCATGCCATGGCAATCATGGGCGCAACGATTGCACTTAGTTTTGCTGCTGCGATGATTATCGCACCTCTTGTCGGTGGACACTGGGGGATAGATAAGCTTTTCTGGCTCACAGCAATCCTGTCGGTAATGGCTATAGGTATCCTCTTTACTGCCGTGCCGCAGCCTCCAAAAATTATACATAGCTATGAAGAGGAAGAATCTAAAATGATTGAAGTCTTTAAGGACAAATCTTTAACAAGAATGTATATTACCTTTTTATTTCACTCCTCGATCATGACCATGGCATTTTTTATCATCCCTCTTGTCATGACACAAAATTTTACAGAAGGCGGATTTGGCTGGGAAAAAGCAGAACTTTGGAAAGTGTATCTGCCTGCGATGTTCTTTGGCCTTTTGTCCATGGGGCCTGCAGCTGTATTTGGAGAGAAGTATGGCAAAGGCAAACAGGTTTTTATGATCTCCGTTGCAATCATATTTTTTGGCTTCTTGGCAATGGGATTTGCCACCGTTCCTTGGATTTTTATCCTGGGTGTCGTACTCTTTTTTATCGGGTTTAATATGTTTGAGCCTCTTTTGCAAAGCTTTGTAAGCAAATTTGCCAAAGTGCATCAAAAAGGCGCTGCCCTGGGTGTGGCAAATACGTTTGCTTACATAGGTATCTTTTTGGGCGGTCTTTTTGCAGGGTACATCATGCAGCACTATGACCGGTCCATACTTGCCGTGAGTGTTGCGATACTCTCCATTTTCTGGTTTATTTGGGTTGCAACCATGCCAAACCCCAACAATAGAGGCAACGTCTATGTATCGCTTGATCTTTTCGACAGGGAAAAAATAACTATTCTTAAACACCACAAAGCTATCGTAGAAAGCTACATCAATGAAACAGAAAATATTGCAATTATCAAATATGAAAAAGAGTTAATTGACGAGGACGAAATCAGAGGGATGCTGAGTTAGGCTTAAGGTCTAACGATACGCTGTTTGCTTCGAAGGACATCGCATTGATAAGCACGCCGAAATTTGTGAAACGATATCTTTGAGACGCGATGCATTCATTCTTGCCCCAATTCATCCAAAGCAGGCAGCCCAAAACCGACATTTTGCTTAAACGCTATCTCAAAGCCCAAAGTAGACAAGATAAGATCCAAAGTTTTGACAGTCGTATTTCCCATCTCTCCCCGCTCAATCTTACCAAGCGTTACTCTGCTTATACCGCATTTTTGGGCTAATGCTTCCTGTGTGAGATTTTTATCTTCTCGTAAAGCTTTAATCCTTTGTCCAATTTCGTACAATTTCATCCGGTATCTCCTTGTAGGATTTTTCATCTAATGACAATTTCCAAATATCGAGTATTCTTTTGCCTGTCATTTTAAAATTTGGATTTGTTGGGATATATCTTTCCAATTCTTCGATACTCTTTTTTAAAGCCTCTATACAACTACCATAGGCACCAGAAGCTTCAGTTTCACTCAAATAGCATACTCTAACCCCAAACTTCACTAGCTCTTTTTTACCAAACCATATTTTTTTGCCAAACATGCTCAGCGCCGGGTTGTCTTTGACCCTTTGTTTGGCATCATAAACCAGCTAAGAACGGCTCATTCCAATCTCCTTACCCTCCCGCATTTGGGAGAGATGATGCTGCTGCAACATTCTCACTGCCTCCCGTTTCGCAACGGGCGTTACCACTTTTTTTCCACCACCTCTTTGAGTGCTTCATTGACCAGCATCTGTTCGGCCAAGAGTTTCTTGAGCTTTGCATTTTCCGTTTCAAGTTCTTTAAGGCGTTTGACCTCGGCTATACTCATACCGCCATACGTTCTTTTCCACTTGTAAAAGGTCTGTTCGCTGATATTGTATTTGCGGATGATCTCTCTATGGGTATCGGCAGTTTCTGCCTCTTGCAGTATCTCTACGATCTGCGCTTCGCTGAATCTTTTCTTCATTGTCTCCTCCAGAGTATTATGTGTATTATAGTCTAACTCTGGATTTGGCTCAATTTATCGGTAGCAGGTCATGGCTACTATCCTTTAGACAAGGTAAATCTATATAAAATTATATCATAAAGGTGGAAATTCAATGCCTGACCCGCAGTATGCTATTATTTGTAATATAGTCACCGCATTACACATTTCTAAGGTGTAAAGCTATAAGATAATTAGCTTATTTTATAGAATTATTGAACTTTTCTAAATGCAGCTTCAATTTGAACCGTGACAGTATTGCCATTACCTGTATCAACATGGAATGACCCCTAAACTGTAGACACTTTTTTATTCAACAATTAGACTATAATTAAATAGCTAAATAGCGAATAGGAGAAGTGAATGCCACCACGATATACAGATGAGTTTAAAGAAGAA
>JAUPLS010000111.1 GCA_030836805.1 Campylobacterota bacterium
AGCATTCTAAGTTTTTCAAGTCTTTCATTTTTTATACCTTTAAAATAATCACTCTCTACATCCATACCCCAAAACACCCTTGCGATCATCAAATTTGTTTTGATAAATTGTTTATCGCTCTTCAATCTCTCATTCCAGATAGCTTTTGTCTTGTTCTTGCCAAATAGTTTTATACATGACACAATATCATCAAAATCGCCATATTTGAGTATGTACTCTATGGTCAACTTCTCACCGGCTTCATCAAAGGTTATATCTTTGCTATAGCTCCAAAAAAGGCCTTTGTCTCTCAGGCGATTAAACAGTTGAACTTTTTGTTTGTATATTGTTGCTATTTTAGAAATCGCTACAGGCGAGAGATTGAGATATCTTGCTATTGCACTCTGTTGGTACCCATCTTTTATAGCATTGACTATAGCTGCTTCCCTATTATGGAACATATCAAAAAAATCTCCCAGCGGTTTGAGTTTTTTTAGCTTTATGTCATTATCTTTTATCTCTAACTTACCGGCAAAAATCTCATCAACCTTTTTTTGCTCCTCTAGGCTCATATCATCTGCAAAGTCAATGTTATCCACCAATTCATAATTCAACATTTCCGATTCGACCTTGCCACTGCTCATTGTCCATTTGTACTCACCAATATTTTTGGTGATATTTGCTTTTATAGGATTGAGCTCTATATATTTTACAAGTGCTTTGAGATACGATTCATCATATACATACCAGGATTTGAACCGCCCTTGCCAAAGAGGCCCTACTCTTTTGTACTTATTATTAAAATAGATACTATATCTTGAATTTATCTTTTGCAGCAGTGATGATAGATTTTCATATTTTGTTTTTAAAAGCAGATGATAGTGATTTGACATCAGACAAAATGAGTATATCTCAAAACCATACTCTGTGCTTGCATCTTGGACAATTTCAAGAAACTTTTTATGATCATCATCGTTTAGATAAACATCTGTCTTTGCAACGCCACGATTGATGATATGATAAAATCCTATTTTTTCTAGTCGTCTTTTTCTAGGCATTTTCAACTCTTTTGTATTACAGTTTTACTTAGCTTTATTATAGCAATTTTTTAGTTAAAAGTAAACCTCTGACCCTGCTTTTCCAGCACTTTTAATTATACGATGACGAAAATGTCAATACAAAAACCCGAAAAGCCAAAGCGGGATCTTATTGCCGCTGCCTATTTCTATATCATCGGATATTACAAAAGAATTTTTTATATCTTTTATCTGATTAAAGCTTTTATTTTTTCCACCGATCTCAAATATATAAGTGTCATCTACTATAAAATCACCTTTTTTAGGTATAGTTAGCACATGATTTATTCCCATCATACTTGCAAAGAATGTTTCTCTTAGGGTCCCTATTTCAAAACCATTACAATAAGCATGGTGCAGATTTGTGTTATTGAGATAGATTTTTTCCGGTTTACTGAAGATGTTGTCGCCCTTTGTTTTTGCTCTGATTATATTGAGTATTTTTGCCTTGTGCAGATACTCCAAAAATCTATAAAGACTTTTATAGTTGTCTCTCATATCCATTTTTACAAGAAGCTCTTGCATGTTAGGTGTGTATGGCAAAGATTCGCATACCAATCTGACTAATTTTTTTAAATTTATTATATTTTTATACTCTATAGGAAAAACAGATGGGATATCGACTTCTATAACTGTATTTATGGTTTCGTTAAGTCTCAAGAGATAACTCTCTTTATCTTCAAAATAAAATGGATAGTATCCGCTTTGAATATACTCTTTGTAGGATAATCGTAAATTAAATTTAAGAAGAAGTTCATAAGCTATATCTGTATGGTTTGACAATATCTCATCTAACGTATATGTTGGTAAAGCTATATTGTTGTTTAGTTCACAAAACTCTCTAAAGGATAATCCTTCGAAGTGATATACTATAGCTCTTCTGCTTAAATCAGCTTTTGCATTGTCTATTTGTAAAGCACTTGAGCCGCTAAATATCACTTTTAAATCCAAAATATCATAAATCTTTTTGAGTTCAATTTCAAAATTTTTATACTTGTGTATCTCATCTATAATGAGTACTTTCCCATCCTCTTTTGCAAAAACTTCTGCTACTTCAAAAAGTGAAGGTATAGTGATAGCATCAGCACTAATATAAAGTTTTTTACTAAATGGCACATCAAGATTTTTAAGATACTGTATCAAAAAAGTTGTTTTTCCTACACCTCTGGCACCAACTATTCCTATAAGTTTCGCATTGAAATTTACTTTATCGTAAAAATATCTTTTATAGGTAAAGTTATGTTTAGCAAATATTTTTCTCTGATATTCTCTGATTTCATCTATCATATTTCATCCTTTGATAGAAATTATATCAAAATTAGATTTTAAAGTCCAATTTTTCAACTTATTATTAGATATTGATTTCTAATTTCTAATTTAATTTCTAATTTCTAACTCCTCGCTCCTCACTCCTAGTTCCTCACTTCTCACTCTTCTCGCCTCTGACCCTGATAATTCGCTTCACCTATTTATTCCCTCAACCAAGGTAATTTCGTCGCTTTGAAGTTGTTTTAGTTCATCTGTAAAACCGCTTTTACTAAAAAGTACATAGTGTTTTACGGGAAGATCGCTATCGATTTTTTGAGCTTTTTTTCTTAGGTTTTCCAGTACATCTATGCCAACTTTTTTATTGCTGTATTTACACTCTGCAACGACCAAAAAACCTTCACCGATTCCCACGGCATCTATCTCTTCGTTTTTATCCCACCATCTGCCGCATTTGAGTAAATTGTAGTTCTTCATCAGATATGATATTGCCAGGTTTTCATATACCGGCGATACGAAACCGTTAAAATTTTCTTTTATTTTAGAAATCACATAATTTTTATTTCCCATCTCCAGCTGACTCTTGTAAGGCAACACATAAGTAAACCAAAATCTAAAAAAGTTATCTTTGATAAAATAGAGCCCTTTTTTACTCTTTAGCGGATTGGTTTCTGTAATTGGCACATCTTTATAGATAATATCAAGCTCTATGAGTTTTGAGATAAAAGAAGTGATATTTTGTACATTTTTATTGAGCCGTCCTGCAATATTGCCGATTTTATGTTCACCGTTTGCAATCATCTCTAAAATAGAAAAATAGGTGATGGGTTCATTGACCTCATTTTGAAGTATGAACTGTGGTTCGTTGTATAGATAGCCGTTTGTATCAAGGATATTTTTTTCTATATTTTTAAAAATATCCCCGCAATCCCCAAACATCTCCAAATATTTGGGCACGCCATAGAGAATACTATAAAGTTCTATCAGTTCATTTTGAGACTTGTCGGGGAAAAACTCATTTAAATAGTTAAATTCTATCGCTTCGAGTTTTATAGCACTTGTTCTTCTGCCGTAAAGCGGAGAGTTGTAAGAAAGTGTTTGTTCATACATCATAGAGATGATTGAACCGCAAAGCACAAGATGGATATTTTTATTTTTCAACAGCTCATCGACAATATACTGAAACTGTGATGGCATGGAGCTGTCAATCTTTGCCAGATATTGAAACTCGTCGATAATAATAATGAGTTTTTCTTCAAAACTTTTTTGCGAGATATACTCAAAAAGCTGTTTTATATCCCCCAGGTCTACACCTTTTAAAAAATTATCTCCTAAAAAGTCAGCAACTATATTTTGCAATCTTTTTAAAACGATAGTGAGATTTTCTAAAGTTACTAAAAAATAGATAGATGGTTTATTTTGAATAAACTCTTTTAAAAGTGTAGTCTTTCCTACTCTTCTTCTGCCGTAAAGCACCGTAAAAGAAAATCTATCATTTGTATATTCATCATTTAAAAGTTTCAACTCTTTGTGTCTATTTGCAAACATAGCTATCCTTTTATCGTTTTTTGATTATAATAATATCAAAACGAACCTGCAAAGTTTCTTTAGAAAACGGACTTGTGAGATTTCTGAAAACTAGCATTAGGCAGTATTTTATATTGGGCCGCTATCTTATTGGGAGTCTTATCTCTTTCTAATTTTTCCCGGTTAAAAGTAAAGCTCTGACCCTGTGCTTTCCGAGCTTGACCCAGGGATCAATGACGATCAAGTTTTTATTCATCCTCTGTATCTATCGTGCCTTATAATTTTATATTTTTTTCAGCACTTTTAATTATACGATGACGAGAAAAATCAAAAACTAACTTCTAATTTCTAACTTATAATTTCTAACTCCTATTACGCCATACCCACATACCCAAAGCCACCCCCAGGGCGTCCGCGACGATATCGGCAAACGAAAATTCCCGACCGGGGATGAAGGATTGGACGATTTCTATCTGCAAAGCAAAGAGCATCAACCCTACGATCCTCATGCGGATGCCCAAACCTCCGTATCCGCCGGACAACAGCACATACAGCACGGCAAACGCCGCCAGATGGTTGAGCTTGTCCCAGCTGTGTGAGACCATCTCGATCTCTCTAGTCGTCGTAGCCAGATACTCGATGACGATCAGTGCGGCGAAAAATGCTATTTGGCAGAGATGTTTCATATTAATTCTCATTGGTCATCAACCAAAGAAATCAAATCTCATAAATTTACAATTGCCTATTTTCATGATCCGCTACCTTTCTTATGCTTTCGAGCATCTCTACTGCCAGCCTTTTGCGATCGAATGTTGATGCAAGAACATCACACCCCTCCTGTAAACTGGCATAAAGTTCAGAATCATTTTTGAGCTGCATCACTTTATGCAAAAAATCTTTTTCGTTTTCAGGCTCAAAACACAGCCCGGCATTGTATGTTTCGATGATCTCCTGCGCCTGGCCTTCCACCCCCAGCAGCGTCGGTTTGCGCATCGCGGAAGCTTCGAAGATCTTGGAGGGGATGACCGTTTTGAAATTATCCTCTTTTTTGAGCGGTGCCAAAGATACGTCACAGAAACCAAGGTATCTGGGGACCTCCTCTTTTTGGATCGGATCGAGGAAAGTAATATTATTTAGCTTCAACTTGCCCGCCAGATTCACAACACTCTTTTTCGTCGCACCGTCACCGATGAACACAAAATGGATGCTCTCATCGGTGATCTTCGCGATCGATCGGACGATGAAATCAAGGCTATGCGCCATCCCGTGCGTGCCGATATAGCCTATAACAAACTTGTTCTTCAGGCCGTGGCGTTCAAGCAATTCGCTGTTTTTTGCCCGGGGATAAAACAGCTCCACGTTCGAACCGTTGGTCACTACATCGATCTTCGCCGCATCGATACCGCGGCGGATCAGGTTAGCCTTGAACGCATCAGTGACCGCGATCACTCTATCAGCATCCCGGTAGAGCCACAGCTCGATTTTCTCGAGCGTATCGATCACGCGCCCCTGCTTCATCGCCCCGACCGTCTTGATCGATTCGGGCCACAAGTCGCGCAGCTCGAAAATCCACGGTTTCCGGCGTATTTTGGAGAGCCCCCACGCTGTCCATGTCGTGAAGAACTGCGGTGAGGTAGCGACGATGACATCACATTTCTGAAACAGGCCGACCGAAAACGCCGAAAAGGCAAAACTGACATAATCGGCCACCCGTTTCGCAAACCCGCTGTTGGCCGTAATGTAGCTCCATACGCGGATGACCTCGATCCCTTCCATCATCTCTTTTTGATAGAGCCTGTTTTTGTACCCCTCGTAAACATTCCCGTGGGGAAAGTTCGGAGCGCAGGTGATGACCGTCACTTCGGCACCCTGCCTGATCCACTCCTGCGCGTGCTCGTAGGTGCGCGTCGCGGGGGCGTTGACTTCCGGAGGGAAATTGTCGGTGATAAATAGTATTTTCATAGTATGATCTCTACTTTCAGCTCTTTGGTAAAGGGGATTTCCATGACGAGCGCTTTTTGGGTTTTGTTGAACTCGGAAGCGTAGTCATAGGAGTCAATGGTTGATAGTCGATGGTTGATGGTAATATGTTTTTTTATCATCTCTTCGGTGACGTCGGGGTGGAAGTGGAGCCGGGCGACGGCACTGCACTCTTTGCTGAGGACATCTTCGATAATGATTTTATCTTTGTCAAAACGCCATATCCGCGTGTGCAAAATCCCGAACTTTTTATAGCCGTCATGTGTAGCGGTGACAACGTTGCCCTCTTCCTTGAGTTCCACGATCTTCGCCCGCTCCGCGACCCGGAATCCGCCCCACACCTCGCTGCTGTTTTTGCCCTCCACCTCAACGGTATTGTGCGCGGAGGTAGAACGTTCTATGTCACGCCGTTTCCCCGTCTCGTAGGTGCTCAGTCCTGTGTCGACGATAAAAGGCACAGAGGAAGTTTTGAGTTTTGAGTGTTGAGTGTTGAGTGATAATTCGAAATTGAAGGTGTCGGCATGGGCGTGTCCGGGGATGTAGTCGGGGCCGATGGGGCCGATGTCGATGACGCATTCGTAGCTCCCGTTTTGATATTTTCTGTAGCCACTCTCTTTCAATATCGTCATTCCGGACTTGATCCGGAATCTATTTGCTTCCATAGATCCTGAATCAGGTTCAGGATGACTAATGTGGTTAAGCTGCAAACGTGCTGCGTAGTCGTTGAGTTGCGCCGTGGTTGGTGCGATGCCGTTGGCGCTGTCGTTAAGCAGCGGGATGTCCCCATTTTCATAGGTGATCGCATTGAGCCAGCCCAGCATTTTCACAGCTTTCTTCTCCAAAAACTCCATCAACCATCGGCTATCGGCTATCGACTGTTGTGAAGCAACTGCCATCCACGGATTGTTCTGAACAAGGTTCAGACAATCCAGCACCCGATAAAGCATGATCTGATGATACATCGGGCTCAGTTCGAAATGGGCTCCATCCGAAAGCACCTGTTCTTCCAATTCGGATTCCAAAATATCTTTGGCTTTTGCATAAAACTTTTCATCCTGAAAATAATAAGCCCCGAACAGCAGGCTAAAGCCGTTTTCGAGCAGGTGGTTCCCCAGCAGGTGGTATTCGAGGTTGTCCATCAGACGGCAATACTGCGCATAGAGGCTGTCATCGATTGCTTGCTCTTTGATATCATGGCGGGTCAGAAACTTGATCCAGTTGATACCCCTGAGTGAGATCGGAAACGGTTCCAGTCCATCTTTGACACTCTTTGATTGATCGATAAAATCACGGATCAGTGCCAATCCCGCATCTGTGGAGATCCCCTCCTGCTGCAAAAAATCAAAATAAGTCAGATTGTAAGTCCACAGCTTGCCGTATCCGGCATGGTTCCAGTCGATACGGTTTTCGAAAGTATGGGAGAGGTTTAAAAACGTGAAGGTTCCATCCCTATACGAAACAGGGCTTGGGATCGAAGGAGCCAGTTCCAAAACCGCCGAATGTGACGGCAGGGATGATGGATAGGCAAATCCGCTCATCTTCTGCCATTTTCCCCGCATGGCGTAGTAAAGACGGCTGCGGATCTGGATCGGTTTGAGGTATTTGACAGTATTAAAAAAGCAATTTATTTTTTGAAAATTCATTTGCCACTAACTCGTTCAAAAAAATACTGAGTTTGTATATCAGCATCAAATTCGTTG
>JAUPLS010000112.1 GCA_030836805.1 Campylobacterota bacterium
GGACTTTGCCTCCAAAGAAGCTTGGGGAGCTGCAGTTATTTAAAACGAGTGCAAAAACCGTTATAAAAAAAGCAAAGAAGATAGTTTTGGATTTGCGCATATGGACATGCTCCTTTTTTACATGAATCGGTAGTATACTATAAAATCTTTACCAAAAAATAAATCGCCAATACTAACAATACGTGCAATTTCTGAGAAGTAGCGTGAAAGAGCGGGTTAATCGAATATAGGTTATCCTTTTTTCACGACAAATCCAGGAAACACTATGAAATACAAACAATTAACCCTGAAAGAACGATACCATATTTGGGCTTCATTAAAGCGTGGAAGTACCCAAAAAGATATAGCGCAATCCATAGGAGTATATCCTTCAGCAATATCTAGAGAAATACAACGGAATTCTGATAAAGCTACTAAGGAATATCATTACGCCTTTGCAGATACCAAAGCCCAAAGACGATAAACGTTATAAAATATGTTAGATTATAAGGTTTTATTTGGAGGGCTATAGCTTTTGGATTGTTAAAAATAATTTACAACTGTATGGGAGTACTTTAGCATAGACTCAATAGAGTCTGGGGATAACAATACACGTGACTTTATAAAATCTTTTACATCATTTTTTATGTGCTATAATAGAAAGAATTTTAACATGGAGAATAGTCATAGATGTCTTTAGATGCTGAGAAAAAAATCGCTGTTCACTGTCGTAATATCATCAAGACTTACGGTACAGGTGCTTCAGAGGTTTTTGCTTTACGGGGTGCAGATCTTGATGTTTATGAAGGTGAATTATTAATGTTGGTTGGTCCATCAGGGTGTGGAAAAACAACATTCATCTCCATTTTTACAGCACTTCTCAGTGCTGATGGAGGAGAGTGTGATATATTAGGGAAAGACCTAAATACACTTTCTTCAGACCAAAAAGTACATTTGCGAGCTAAATCAATCGGGTTTGTTTTTCAGGCTTTTAATCTTTTGCCTGCATTAACGGCACAGGAAAATGTTGCAGTTCCATTACTTATACAGGGAGTGGGGAGAAAAGTTGCGATGCAAGAAGCAAAATTAGTGCTTGACTCTGTAGGTTTAGGCGCACGCAGTAGTGCTTTACCTGCTGAACTTAGCGGGGGTATGCAACAACGTGTGGCGATTGCCCGTGCTTTGGTGCATCATCCAAAACTCATCGTTTGCGATGAGCCTACAAGCAGTCTTGACCATGAATCAGGGCATGTGATTATGAAACTTCTGCGTGACATTGTGGATAACTCAAATACAACACTGATAGTCGTTACACATGACGATCGTATTTATGAATTTGCCGACCGAATGGCACATATGGATGATGGCAAAATTATTAAAATTGAGACGATGAAAAACCAACAAGGAATCATAGCATGAGACGCTTTTATATCATACTTTTTTTAGCGATTGTAGGCATTGCCATTGGTATAGTTACTATTTTTTATGATAATATACAAGTACAAGAAAAAACAAAGCCGATATTAACCATTAAGCCTCCTTTTACATCTTATGTAGCCGGTACTGGTATTGTTGAGGCATCCAGTACCAATATACCTGTGGGCACCCCTATTTCGGGAATATTGACACAGTTATCTGTCAATGTAGGTGATAGCATTAAAGCAGGAGATGTCTTATTTAAAATCGATGATCGTGAGTTACAAGCGCAGCTTCTAAGCGCGCGAGCAAGAGTCAAAATAGCAGAAGCTGCACTGCAAAAGTCAACACATCAATTTCAAATATCTCAGAAACTTAAAGCACTTAACCCCGAAGCCATCAGTAAAGCAGACTTCCTAAATCGGCAAGATGAAGTAGAGCAATCAAAAGCCATATTGGCATCAGCACAAGCAGAAGTATCACAGCATGAAGTAGCATTAGAACGCTATACGGTACGGGCTTTGATTGCAGGGAAAGTATTACAATGTAAAATGAGAGTGGGTGCTTATATAGAAGGAGGCAGTAACGTACCGCCATTACTGATACTGGGTAGTAAGACGATGAACCTGCGTGTCGATGTTAACGAGTATGATGCGTGGCGTATCAAACCTAATGCACATGCAGTAGCCTTTGTTCGTGGTCATCCTGATCTTAAGATAGCGCTTGTTCATGAATATATTGAGCCTTATATCATACCCAAAACAGCCCTTACGGGACAGAGTACTGAACGCACTGACACGCGTGTATTGCAAGTGGTGTATAGTTTTAAAGAGAGTAGTTTTCCTATTTATGTCGGTCAGCAGTTAGATGTTTTTATCCAAACAGATGAAAATAATGCTACCCAAAGGGGTGCATAAGTGTATCAAATTGCTCTGAAAATGCTTATGGGTGATCGTGCAAAATATATAGGCTTGCTATTGGGTATCGCCTTTACTGCTTTTCTTGTGACATTTGCACTTTCCTATTTTGCAGGGTTTATAACGCGTGGCTTTGCTCTCATCTCTGAAAATAATTCCGCTGATGTCTGGGTGATGGATCCTGCTGTTAACTCTACAGAATTGACCATCAATATGCCAGACTCTACGCTAGGGCGTGTTCGCAGTGTCAAGGGAGTAGATTATGCCGTACCGATGTCATTGAATGATATTACAGCACGGTTTCCAAACGGGTCATTCCAGTTCTTTCAAATGATTGGCGTGGATGATGCGACGCTCGCAGGGGCACCGATGCTTTTAGACGGGCGTTTACCGGAAGTGTTGCATACGCCCGATAGTGTTATCGTAGATGCAGGAGGTAGTGCGGGTAAACTGCAAACTCCACTAGCCAAGAGAGACCAATGGCCGTTTGATAGAGCACACCTTAATGTACCGACAAGAGAGTTGATGTTGGGGGATGAACTTTTAGTGAATGATCGCAGAATTATTATATCCGGACGTTCGAAAACCATACCAAGATTTCCACCAAGACCCTTACTCTATACTACCTATTCCAATGTGACGCATCTGCTTCCCTCAGA
The DNA here is from genome assembly GCA_030836805.1 of Campylobacterota bacterium. Classification (GTDB taxonomy): domain Bacteria; phylum Campylobacterota; class Campylobacteria; order Campylobacterales; family Sulfurovaceae; genus Sulfurovum. The sequence goes on from JAUPLS010000112.1 coordinate 2,972, forward strand.
AAGTCGAAGGTTGACTTTTGTATTGGTGTCTGCTCAAGAGAATATATCGCCAAAGCAGTTGGCAAACCGAATAGAACAGCAAACCGGTTTGCGTGCAAGAACAGCTTCAGAGTTTAAAGAAGACACTGTACACTGGTTTCTTATCAACTCAGAAGATGTCGGTGATATGGCGGCGATGCTTATACTGGCGATGACGGTAGGGTTTGGCGTAACCGGCGTAATGCTTTATATGTTTACTTATGAAAATCTCAAACAGTATGCTGTCCTTAAAGCGATGGGAGCATCGGCTTCTATGCTGTTGGGTATGATCTTCATACAGGCAGGTGTTGGTGCTCTTTTGGGTGCAGGCATGGGGATAGGAATGTGTGCCATTGTAGGAGAGAGTGTGAGCATGACTTTGGATTATCCGTTTCGCATGATGTGGTTTACTCCTCTGTTTGGGATTTTAGGCGTTCTTATCGTTAGCCTAACTGCGGCTGCAATTAGTGCACGACCTGTATTGAAATTAGAACCCGGTGTTGTATTTTCAGGTCGTTAATGAAGCTATGGAGCAAGTTGCATGGAGATGAATAACATTTATTCATCCTACTATAAAAACTTACAGTTTAGTTTTTACCTTTATTGTACTCTTGTTGGAAAACCTTACTAAAATATATAATTTTATAAGGTTTAATTTTCAATTTACCACTTTTAAATGTCATCATAGCAATAAGCATTATAGTCTATGTTAAGTTGTAAGCTTTAATATGAAAATATATATAGTGTTTTTTGAATAATGGTTACCAATAGGTTGCCAAAGCATAAAATTATCAAACCTTAAAAAGTCTATCAAGTGCCTAAAATACGGGGATTGTTGGATATTGTAGTAATTATCTGGCAGAGAGGAAGGGATTCGAACCCTCGATGAGTTGCCCCATACACGAGTTCCAGTCGTGCGCCTTCGACCACTCGGCCACCTCTCTTCTAATTTGGATCGAAGAACGGTATTATACAAAATAGTATCCTTTAAAATCCTTAGAAGCCTATAAAAATTTTAAGACAAAGTTTGGTATCATTCTGCTGCCTCTTCTTAGACCTGTGCAACGGTACTGAGAGACAGCGGGTCAGGATGGGAACATAGCAGCTCACCTTTCTTTACTGTGTGCCGCAGGGATCTGGGGAGAGGTGCTTTCACTCTTCATTTAAAATACTCCACTCATAAAACGGCAACGCTTCAAAATATATATCTTTTATGTGATACTCGTATTGGTTTGCTACCGTAACAATCGTAACTTTGCGAATATTGTATTTTTGAAACAGGGAAAATTTGTTTTGAGATTTGACCCATAGGCTCTCTTCGCTCTCAAACGGCGCAGGAATAATAAGTTCGCCTTCCTGTGTTAGATAGCCATGATTCCCCAAAGCTTCAAAAGCGATACGATGTTTGATCATGGCCAATGCAACCATGTTGTCAAATTGAACCATAAAAGGCTGCCCTGTTGTAAAATATTTTGCAAAAGCAAAATCAAACAACAGCATTTTTTTCCCGCTTTTTTGATATCTGTCTTCAATAAAAAAAATAAGCTTTTCATCACTAAATGATTTAATCGTTTTGTAGAGCCAATCTTTTGAAACTTTGAATTTTTCTTTGGCAAAGTTGTAAATTTGATGTATGGTAAGGTGCTTGGTGTGATGTTGTGCAAGGATTAAAAGGAGTTTTTGCTCATTGGGTTCGAAGCGGCTTTGCATGAAGACTTTCATTGCAGAAATGTTTGACTTGTAAAGTTTTGCCATTTGCGGGAGGGTACCGGTTTTGAGAAAATGGTTAAAAGCATGAGTGGCCGAAATGGAACCTTCAAAAGCAAGAAACTCCTCGTAGTCCAAGGGAAAGAGTTCCAACGGCTCAAGGGGGGCATGATGCAGTCTGATCCGCGTCACCACGATCAATCTTTCTACGCTGGGAAAAGAAAAGAGGGCATTGTGCGTATAGTGATCCAAAACGAGCAGTTTGATTTGCATTTTGTCTATATATCTTTGTAATCCATCGACCGTAAGGGGAGCAAAGATAAGATTGGGGTCTTCCATATCAATATAGAGTGTACTCTCTTGCGCTTCTTCTTGAATGAAGTCTAGGACCATCGCGCTTTTGCCAGAACCTCTTGTGCCATAGAGATTGATATCTCCTTGCGGAGGAATTTGAGTTTTTCTTGGTACGTAATGCTCATTAAAATAGTGCTGATTTTGATAATATTCAAGTAAAAGCATAGCCATCCTTCCTTTCAAAAAGGAAATGTTTTTTCAAATTGTAGCATTTTTGAATTAAAAACTATTGCCCGTAAAAAAAAGTTTAGATATAATTCGCGTTCCTAAATTTATGTTAGGCATATCCCTGCCTTGGTTTTGGATATGAATAACGAGTTCTTTAAAGGGTAAAAAATGGAAAAAATTAGATTAAAGCTCAAAGCTTATGATCATCGCGTGTTAGACAGATCAGTTGCTGCTATTGTAGATGCAGTCAAACGTACTGGTGCAGAGATTAGAGGCCCTATTCCAATGCCTACTAAACTTAAGCGTTATACGGTTCTTAGATCGCCACATGTTAACAAAGACAGCCGTGAGCAATTTGAGATCAGAACTCATGGAAGAATGATCGACATCGTTTCGGCTACTTCAGATACTATTGATTCACTTATGAAGTTGGATTTGGCACCTGAAATCGAAGTTGAAATCAGATCAATGGACAAGTAGGAGTAGGGAATGGAATTTATTATAGAAAAAATTGGTATGAGTAGAACGATTGATGTACCAAGTGTTCCAGTTACACTTCTTAAAGTCGTTGAGGCGAAAGTTTGTGAAGTGAGAGAAGACGGGAAAGCACTTGTAGCATATAACAGCAGCAAAAAACTAAATAGAAGCATCGAAGGCCAGCAGACTAAATACGGTGTTTCTAAAGAGTTTAATAAATTTATGACGATTGAAGTGGCTGAAGGCACTGAAGCAGGCGAGTTAAATCCGGCAGCACTTGCAGAAGCCGCAGTTGTAAAAACGTCTCTAAACACTAAAGGTAGAGGTTTCCAGGGCGGTATGAAACGTCACGGGTTCAGCGGTGGACCAGGTGCTCACGGGCATAGATTTGGCAGAAGAGTTGGTTCTATCGGTAATGCTGAATGGCCGGGACGTGTTCAGAAGGGTAAAAAAATGCCTGGACAATATGGGAACACTAAAATAACTGTAAAAAATGATGTTGTGTCTTTTGACGCTGAAAACGGCATCTTAGTATTAAAAGGTTCAATTCCTGGGCATAATGGCGCTAGAGGATTGGTAAGGATCGTGAAATGAGTAACCCAATAGTAATCAAAACAAGTGATCTTCCTAAAGCATTTTTGGAAGTTCATCCGCATAACCTTTATCTTTACTGCAAAGCTTATGCAGCCGGTCTTAGAGCAAATACTGCAAAGGCCAAAACAAGAGCAGAAGTGAGCGGTGGAGGTAAAAAACCATTCGCTCAAAAAGGCGGCGGTAGAGCAAGACAAGGATCAATCCGTGCTCCACACTATAAAGGCGGTGGTGTTGCGTTTGGACCAAGTACAGACAGAAACTATGACCTCAAAGTGAACAAAAAGCAAAAGAAACTTGCACTGTATCATGCCGTAGCAGAAAAAGCAGCCAATGAAAGACTTTTTGTGGTAGACAATATTGCGGTAGAATCCGGTAAAACCAAAGATGCTTTGGCATTTGTAAACAGTCTTGGACAAAGAGACGTACTTGTAGTAAAAGAGATGATTGATGACAAGAGTTTCTTGGCATTCAGAAATCTTCAAAATGCATATCTTGTTGAAGAAAATGAGCTTAACGCTTATCTTGCAGCTGCATATCACTCGATTGTGATTGAAAAAGCTGTATTTGAAAAATTGACTAAAGAGAGTTAAGATGGCAGATATTACAGATATTAAATCAATAATGTATACAGAGAAGAGTTTGTCTCTTCAAGAAGAAGGTGTCATCGTTGTTCAAACAACTCCAAGAATGACTAAAAATGGTCTTAAAGAGGTATTCAAAGAGTTTTTTGGTATTAATCCACTCAGAGTAAACTCTATGAGAGTGAACGGAAAAGTGAAAAGATTTAAAGGTATCGAAGGAAAAAGAGCAGATTTGAAAAAATTCTATGTCAAACTTCCTGAAGATGCTAAAATTGAAAGCTTAGCGGTATAAGGAAGAAGAGATGGCAATTAAATCATATAAACCAACCACACCTTCACGTCGTTATATGACAAACCTTGACAGCAGTGATATTACTGCTAAAGCAAGTGTAAGAAGTCTACTTAAAAAATTACCGGCAGCAGCAGGTAGAAACAGTAACGGTAGAATCACGTCTAGACACAAAGAGGCAGGCGCAAAAAAGCTATATAGAATCATTGATTTTAAAAGAAACAAATTTGGTGTCGAAGGAACTGTTGCAACGGTTGAATACGATCCATACAGAAACTGTAGAATCTGTCTTGTCAAATATGTTGACGGAGACAGAAGATATGTGCTTCAGTCAAAAGGCTTGAGTGTTGGCGACAAAATAATGTCAGCAGAGTCCGGACTTGATATTAAAACCGGTAACGCAATGAAACTTAAAAGTATTCCTGTCGGAACCTTGGTTCACAATATCGAACTCAATCCGGGTCGTGGCGGCCAGATGGCAAGATCAGCAGGCGGTTATGCACAGATCATGGGTAGAGAGGGCAAATATGTTTCCTTGAGACTTCCTTCGGGCGAGATGAGATATGTTCTTGGCGAATGTTTGGCAACAATCGGAACCGTAGGCAATGAAGACTTTGCAAATATCGTGATCGGTAAAGCCGGCAGAAGCAGACACCTTGGTATTAGACCTCAAACAAGAGGTTCCGCAATGAACCCGGTAGATCACCCACATGGTGGTGGTGAAGGTAAAACAGGTTCTTCTGGACATCCGGTTTCTCCTTGGGGTATGCCAACTAAAGGTTATAAGACACGTAAGAAAAAAGCTAGTGATAAGCTTATCATCTCTAAGAGAAAGAAGTAAGGGGCTAAAATGGCAAGATCGACAAAAAAAGGTCCATTTATCGATGGTCACCTAATGAAAAAAGTGCTTAAAGCAAAAGAAGAAAATTCAAACAAACCGATTAAAACATGGTCAAGAAGATCAGTGATCTTCCCTGAATTTATCGGTTTGACGATTAATGTACATAATGGTAGACAATTTGTGCCGGTATTTGTAACTGAAAACCATGTAGGTTATAAGCTTGGTGAATTTGCACCAACAAGAACATTTAAGGGCCATAAAGGTTCTGTTCAGAAGAAAATAGGCTAGGGGTTGAGAGATGAGTAGAGCACTATTAAAATTCGTAAGAGTCTCACCTACAAAAGCGAGACTGATTGCTAAAGAAGTTCAGGGAATGAACGCTGAGCTTGCGCTTGCAAGTCTTGAGTTTATGCCAAACAAAGCAGCAGGAATTATCTCCAAAGTGATTGCATCGGCTGTAGCAAATGGCGACTATGAGCCCGAAGAAGTAACCATTACTTCGTGTAGAGTAGATAAAGCAGCAGTAATGAAAAGATGGAGACCAAGAGCAAGAGGTACTGCATCAAGAATCATTAAGCCGACAGCACACATCTTGGTGGAAGTTGGCGTAGCTGAAAAAAAAGGGGAGGACGCTTAATATGGGTCAAAAAGTCAATCCAATAGGTCTTAGACTTGGAATCAATAGAAATTGGGAGTCAAGATGGTTCCCCGCAAAAGGTAGAGCGGCTGATTTTATTGCTGAAGATTATAAAATTAGAAAATATTTGAAAAAAGAACTTTTCTATGCAGGCGTATCTAACATAATTATCGAAAGAACTGCCAAAAAACTAAGAGTGAATATCGTGACGGCACGTCCGGGTATCATTATCGGTAAAAAAGGTGCAGATATTGAAAAGCTCAAGTCCACATTGACTACAATGCTTGGCAAAGAAGTTGCACTTAACATTAAAGAAGAAAAACGTCCCCAAGCTTCAGGGCAACTTGCAGCAGAGAACGTTGCAACACAACTTGAAAGAAGGGTAGCCTTTAGAAGAGCGATGAAAAAAGTGATTCAGGGTGCGCTTAAGTCAGGTGCAAAAGGAATTAAAATTTCTGTTTCCGGTCGTCTTGGCGGTGCAGAAATGGCAAGAACTGAGTGGTATCTAGAAGGAAGAGTACCTCTACATACACTTAGAGCAAAAATTGATTACGGTTTCGCAGAAGCACATACTACATACGGAATTATCGGTGTTAAGGTATGGATCTTTAAAGGAGAAGTCCTCGCAAAAGGTATCCAAGCAGAACCGCAAGAAGAGAAAAAAGGTGGCAAAAGACCATCTAGAAAAAGAGGTGAATAGTTATGTTGATGCCTAAAAGAACCAAATGGAGAAAGCAGCAAAAAGGCCGTAACCGCGGTAAAGCTTTCAGAGGTAACAAAATTGAGTTCGGTGATATCGCAATTAAAGCTACCGAAGCAGGTAGAATTGATTCTAGACAAATTGAAGCAGCGCGTATTACTATGACAAGAAAAATCAGTAGATCAGGTAAAACATGGATTAGAGTATTCCCTCATAAACCGCTGACTGCTAAGCCACTTGAAACAAGGATGGGTAAAGGTAAAGGATCCGTTGAAAAATGGGTTATGAATATCAAGCCGGGCAGAATTATCTTTGAAATGGCAGGTGTTGAAGAGACTCTTGCAAGAGAAGCATTGACGCTGGCAATTCACAAAATGCCGTTCAAGTGTAAAATCATCACTGCAAAGGATAGCAATGAATTATATTGATTTGAAAGATAAAAATGAAGCAGAACTTTTAGCAATGCTTAAAGAGAAAAAACTTGAAGTGTTTACACTTAATGCAAAGCTAAAGACTATGCAGTTGACAAACACTTCAGAGTTAAGAGTAGCGAAAAAAGATATCGCAAGAATCCAAACAGCACTCACAGCTGTGAGATCGAAGTAAAGGGTAAAATATGCCAAAAAGACAGATAACAGGAACAGTGATTAAAAAAGCTGGAGATAAAACAGCGACTGTTTTGGTTGAGAGAAGAGTTCTTCACCCAAGATATCACAAAACAGTAAAAAGATTTAAAAAATACCTTGTTCATGACGAAAAGAATGTAGCGAATGTTGGAGATACGGTTAATGCTATCGAGTGCAGACCGCTTTCGAAAACAAAAAGTTTCAGACTTCTTGAAATCATCAAGAGAGGAGAAGCGTAATGATTCAAGCGTTTACAAGATTGAATGTTGCAGACAACAGCGGTGCAAAAGAAGTTATGTGTATCAAAGTACTTGGTGGTTCTAAGAGAAGATACGCATCAGTGGGTGACGTAATCATCGCTTCGGTTAAAAAAGCACTTCCTACGGGAAAAGTAAAAAAAGGTAAAGTGGTTAAAGCAGTTGTAGTAAGAACTAAAAAAGAGATCCAAAGAGAAAATGGATCATTGATTAGATTTGATGACAATGCTGCTGTAATTATTGACGACAAAAGAGAGCCAATAGGTACACGTATCTTCGGTCCAGTAAGTCGTGAAACAAGATATGCAGGTTTTATGAAAATTGTATCACTTGCACCGGAGGTATGGTAATGGCTACGAAGTTGAAAATCAAAAAAGGTGACAAAGTATTAGTCATCGCAGGTGATGATAAAGGTAAAACAGGAGAAGTTCTCCAAGTATTGCCAAAGAAAGAAGCAGTGATTGTTGCTGGGTGTAAAATGGCTAAAAAAGCGGTTAAGCCAAGCGAAAAAAACAAAGAGGGAGGATTTGCAAATCAAGAGATGCCAATCCATGTCTCAAA
>JAUPLS010000014.1 GCA_030836805.1 Campylobacterota bacterium
ATGATATTCAAATCAGTTTTGATACGATATTGCCATCTTCTTTATCTGAAGAATATCAGGAAGATACTCTCTGTTTTTATTCCGGAGGTATTGATAGTACCTATTGTATCGGCAAAAGATTTGAAATATATAAAAATACACCTTGGCTGCTTACAGTGCAGGGGATGGACTATTCTTATACCGATGAAGCCAAATTTAATCATTTTATTGAGAAGACAGCTCCATTTGTCGATTTGGTTGGAGGCAGTCGGTTTTTTATTAAAACAAATGCATATCATGTGTACAATAAATACAAAGTTAATACAAAACAAAGTCATGTGAGTCATATTTTTGCTTTAGCGGCGTGCGGATTTCTTTATACCGGTTATTTTAAAAAAATAGTTATTGCTGCTGACTATAGATTGGATCAGCAATTTTTGGTATTTCCATGGGGGTCAAATTCTGCAACCAACTTTTTATTTAACGATGGAGTCACTTCGCTTATTACTGAAAACGATAATATTGGCAGATCTGAAAAAATACCATTTTTGATGAAATCCGACGAAATGCTTAAATCATTGACATTTTGCGTAGACAAGAAAAGCAGACCTCATAATTGTGGAGTCTGTTCTAAATGCATGAGAACAAAATTAATGTTTCTTGCAGCGACTGGGACAATCCCGGATATTTTTATTGAAAAAGAAATAAGCAAAAATCCTTTTAAATCATTCAATGTGGCAAAACGTAGCGCACAAGCCTTTATTGCAGATTTATATTATTGTGCAAAAAATAACAATCGATTAAATTTAATCCCGGGGTTGGAAGCTGTTATGGCTAAAATAAAAAACGCAAAACAAAATAAAATCTTTGGTCTCTTTAAAAAATAAAATGAATAATTTGATGTTATCATGATTATGAATTACAAAGGCTTTTAGTGAACGCTCAAGAAGCAAGCATAATGTATAATGCTAGGATTATAATAAACAAAAAATGGTTAAATTTATTTGTTCATATATCAAATTGACAATTTTCCAGCCATTTTCGCCTTTATGGAGGGTTAATATATCTACACCCTCTCTTTTTTCTTTGTCAGTAATTAATGAATAATTGGCTTTAATCGTAGCTAAATTTCCATACTCATGTTTTTCGATACCGTACCATTGTTCTATAAAAATTTTATTTTATTTTCCGTATTCTCTCTGTTCCGGCATAGCATCATAAAGTGATGTGGATGATACCATTTTGGTACCTTCAACCTTTATCATTGTAGCATTATCATCAAAAAGTGATCGCCATTGTGTAAACTTTTTTTGTGAAAAATATTTTGGGTAATTTTCTATTATATCGTCAAGGTCTTTTATATAATTTTCCATAACCTAAACTTTTATGTGGAATATTTTGTCAAATAAAGCTACGCTATATAATGAAAGCAGCAAAGATTTTCTAAAAGTAGGTTTATTTAAGTCCTCTAATGTTTTTTTTGAAAGTATGCTCTTTAAAAACGGAGAAGTTTTTATTTCATTTACAATTTCATTTTTGTTTCTTTTTAAAAATTCCAGCGAACTCCATTTTAAACCATGAGTATTTTTTCTATATGTAACGATAGGATCCATGATGTCACACATGGCTTCTTTTGCAAATTGTTTATTGTGTTTATTGTGCAAAAATAAATGCTTGTCATGATCTATGTATTTTATGAATCTTGTATCTAGATAGGGCATTCTAACAGAAATATCTGCAGCTTTACCGCTATGGTATGTTTGGTAAGTAAATTTTTGCAGTGCTCCTCCTTCTCCGTCGAAATAGTTTTTATAAAAATCAAAAATATCTAAGTGATAAGATATTTTTTCTGATTTTGCATTGTCTCTGATGTGTTGAATGTCGGGATTGAAAAATCCTTGAAAATCCTTACCTTTTATTTTGGATAAATATGTCGGTTTAATGTCTTTTGAAGAGCTAAATGAATGATAAATTTCTTTTACAGTTTTCCAAAAAGATAAAAGTTTATATTTTTTGTTAAAGCGCAAAGTATCAAACAATAACTTCCAATTGCGGTTTTTTACCGCTTCAAATATAAATAATTTTATATTAGATTCGAATATGCCTCCCGATACTACATGTTCGGATGAGCCACTGACCATAATGTCAAAACCGTCTTTTTTTGCTTTATCTGCTATAGTGGTATTGCCTACATTATTTCCCCAAATGTGTATGGGCCTCCCATTGGCTTTTATAAGCTCTAAGATATTATCCGATTTTAAGATATTATAATCTATGTCAACTTCTTTTAAATCAGCGCCCATATATGAAGCTGCAATCCGGGCGAATTTTAGATCATTGCCAAAGCCTGTAGAGGCAGTATAGCAAGTGATTTTTTGGGGGGACAATATTGCTCCTACGCTTGATAAAAGTGTGCTATCTGTACCACCGGATAGGTTGTAGGCCGTTTTTTTATCATATGTCACTGCTTTTATAACAGCCTCAATATCTTTTCTTAAATTTTTAGATGTAAAAGAAAATGCCGGATCCCTAAAATCATCTAAGGAGGCATAAGTTGAAATATTTATAGGGTTTTTTAGGTTGTCAAGTGTGAGCCTTCGGTTTCCTTTCAGCCTGTGTATGTATTTGAAAAAAGTCAAAAAATAATTACTAATTTCTGTTGATACAATAAATTCAATGATGCGTTCCATATTCACATTTCTTGGGATATCAGGAAAAGATTTTAACAAAAGGTCAATAGAGGTACTGATAGCAAACACATTTTCATCATGATAATAAAATAAAGGAAGTTGTCCAAACATATCCGTATTTATCTCTATTTTTTTATCTTCTAAAAAAATATTTATCCATGAAAATGCCCCGCCTACGTTACTATAAACTTCATTTTTTGTATCCGTTTGAATGTATTCCATAATTGCTTTTGAATCATCCGGGCACATCTTATAAAAATCCCCTATGATTAAACTGACTTTTTTATCGTTAAAATCAATGATGCCTGATTGTGATTCGAATCCAAAAAGTATAGCATCAGAAAGAGTATAGTTTTCGGCATTAGGATCAATTGTTTGAATTCCGTTTTCATTGTTTATCAGATACCATTTATCGATATGTTTTTCAGGTAAAATATGAATAGTTTTTTCTCTGCTTTGTATCAATATAAAATTGTTCACCCTTTTTTCCTCTTCCTTCTCTTTATATTAAAGTATACTAATTTCATGTTTGTAATAGGATTAAAAAAATAACTGTAAGCCAATGCTTTCAATCAGACAATAAGGCGCTGCAAGAAAGGTTTAACGCTTTTGCATATGCATGGAGAGCTTCATCAATATAATCTGCCAAAGATGCCCCCATTCTGGCATTTATTTCAAAGATTTTTATGCATTCATCTTGCAATTTGTAATCAATACAGCATATGCCGTCATACTTGATTGCATTTAATATATTTTTAAACTGATCTATAAATCGGGAGTGATCTACCACTTCTTGGGAGTATCGATTAAAATTTATGCCTTTTACGAACTTTTTTTGAGCAAATGTGTATTTTATAGTTTTATAAAAAATTACTTCCCCATTATGCATTAGAATATGCATTGCATATTCTTCATAACCCTCTATATACTCCTGTATAAAGAATTCATTAGAAGACAATTCGCTTTTATATTTGCTTTCTGTATCATGATTGTCTATGATTACTGTATTTGATCCGTTATTATCAATTCTTTTTTTTAGTATATATGGATAACATAAAATATCAGGTGTTTTTATTGTGCAATTCCCAAATCCATTATTTAAAAGAAATTCTGTAAATCTTTTTTTGTCTATACAAATATCAATGGCTTCATTTGACGGTACAATGGCTTTTTTATAGTTTAAGTAAGAATAATTAGCATTAAAATAATTAGATGCCTCCTCTGATAAAGGAAATATTAAATAAAACTCATTTAAATTCACTCTTTTGAAATTTGAAAAAATTGGGATGCAAGCAGTAATTTTTTTTATTATTTTCCTCTCTCTTTGACGATGTCTAGAGAATAAAATAATTTTTTTTAAAAAAATTTTAGCAAATAACATTTTTAATCTATTTTTAAAAACCATAATAACCATTTAGTGCCTAATATTTTATTGGACTATCTATATGATATTTTATAAAAATTGAACTTAATTTTATTGAATAAGCTGTTTTTGTATTAAGTATGGATATGGAGCGTGGAAAAGGGATAGTGTATAATATATATAATGTACAAAAAGTTGTAGAAGGACAAAATGTTAGAACAAAACAAAATAAAATCTTTGGTTTCTTTAAGAAATAAAATTAATAATTTGATGTTACCACGACTATAAAATTATATAAAAATTATTTTTAGAGTAACAATTTTAGTATTAATGAAAAAATATTGAAAATAGCTAAAGGCAAAACACTCTCCGTGCATTCCACAAGAGAGTGTAAGATAACTTAAAAACTTAGTTTCATCCCGCCGTAAAAACTATTGTTAAAAGTTTTATCTACGTCTTCATAATCCGTTTTGATGTTTCTGTATCCTGCAAAAACATGAAATTTTGAGATCACTTCCATATCCGCTTCGCCTCTAAACTCCGAGTAGCTGTCTCCGTCTGAAAAAGTCAGCACAGAGGGCGCATAGGCAAAACTTGCTATGAGTGAGGTTGGAGGGATGATATCGCTAAACGGAAGCCTGTAGGCTGCTTTTGCCGTCAGCGGAAGCGCTACAAAATCATCTGCGAAAACAAACTTTGCTCCCAGGCCCAGCGTAAGTCCTTCCATTCCTTGCAGGCTGTTTTCGCCGCTTAATCCAAATGTGGTAAGATTGTCACCATCGCTATGCAGATAGCTTGCATGCATAGCATAGGTTGTGCTGCTGGAATAATCAGCTAAGACATTAAGATTTGCCGATCCGAGAAGTTCAAAATCATCGTTGTTGATATTTATCCCGACACTGTTTTCAGCCTGCAGCAAACCACTCACCAAGAGCATGGGTAATAATAATTTTTTCATATACATAAAAAGCTCCTTTAATATTAATTTATTTTAATGATAACATAGAATTGCTTTGAGTCGACAAGAGATTCAATCTGCGGGCATGCATTTTTCTTTTTTTTGTTTTTCTCTGGCTTTCTTTTTTTCTTCCATCATCGCCGCGTCCCGCAGGTCTTCTTCGTTGTCGTAGCGTGCCGCATCCAAGAATTTCGAATGATCGTCAAACTGGCCGGTTTTAACTCCCCACAGCAGGGCAATGAGGCCCAATGCGCCCAAAAAAGTAGAAACGCTCAGCATCAGTATCATAATATTTTCTGACATCAAAATCCCTTCAGTTTCATCATTTTTATACGCAGAGAGTTGCCCACGACAACCAAAGAGCTTAAACTCATAGACAATGCTGCCACCAGAGGATTGACAAATCCCATCACGGCAAGCGGTACGGCAACGACATTGTAAAGCAGCGAAAAGGCAAGATTTTCTTTGACTGCTTTAAAGGTACGCCTGGAGATGGCATAGGCTTCATAGATGCTTTGCGGTTTTTCATCCATCAAGACGACATCACTCACCCCGATAGCGATATCTGCACCATTTCCCATAGCTATGGCGATATCTGCTTTACTTAAGGCAAGAGTGTCGTTGATGCCATCTCCTGCCATTACTACGATATGCCCTTTTTGATGAAACAGATCAATCAAGTCTGCTTTATCGGTAGGCAGAAGTTTGGCGTACACTTCATCTATCCCTATGCTTTTGGCTACATGCTGTGCGCTTTGTTCATGGTCTCCGGTGAGCATGACGACTTTGATACCCATGGCTTTGATTTGCTCTATGGCTTTGGCGGCATTTTCCCTGATGGTATCGCTCAGTTCAAATCGTGCAACAAGATTGTTGCCAATGGCAAAGAAAAAAAGAGAGTACTTGCTTTCGTAGGCCGCTTTGATCTGCGCATCGTTCATAAAGTTGAGGTTGCCTCCCCGCAGCATCGAATCTTGATAGGCAGCCTCAATACCTTTCGCCTCAATACTTTTGATCTTCTCTAA
>JAUPLS010000113.1 GCA_030836805.1 Campylobacterota bacterium
ATTGGTAACCAAAACCTCATTTCATCCTTTATCTAAATCTTCTAACTTAATTTCTTCATAGTTATCTCCTGTTTCTATATCTTTTATGGCTTCAAACGTATCTTAGTTGGGTATTTTTGTATCACTCCAAGAAATATCATAACAGGTACTTCTACCCCCATGACCATCAATCTCATGCAATAAACCTTTTTCTACGAGCTCTTTGATGTGACGTGATGCAGTCACTTGTGTAGTTCCAGTGAGAGATCTATATTTTTTATTAGTCAATCCTCCTTCAAACTTTCCTTCTCCTGTATCAAGTAACTTATTGAGGACTTTAGTCTGTTTTTCATTGAGTTTCAGATTTCTAGCCCTATCCCAAAACTTTGCTTTTTTAACGACACATTGTATGTTTTCAAGTGATATGTTTATAGCATTATTTATCATCTCTGTATGCCATGTTATCCATAACGTAAAATCATATGATTTGTTGTAGAGTAACTTATTTGTTTGTTCTAAGGTGTCATAATAGGTTTTTTTATCGTCTCTTACTGCTGCTGAGATAGAGAAGTATTTATGATTAAAGCCTAACTCTTTAGAGAGTACATAATTTGTAATCGCTCTGGCTATCCTACCATTGCCATCATCATAAGGGTGCATGATAACAAACCACAAATGGGCTATGGCACTTTTAATATAGGGATTGTCTTTAGAGTCATTGATATACTTAAGAAATGATGCCATTTCATTTTCAAGACTCTTTGGCAGTGGTGCCTCATAATGTATTTTTTCTTTCATGCCTTTACCTGAGACTACAGACATTTCTTCTGATCTATAGCGTGCAACATCTATTTTGTGTAAGCCACTGTATCCAGTGGGAAATAAAGCATTATGCCATCCATGAAGCCTTTCTTCTGTAAGTGGCAGATGGTTAAAACTACTATCTATGAGTACATCTACCAATCCATCGGTATGATGCGTAGATTTATCTTTTGAATAATCAAAAGTTTCATCAAGTCGTTTTCGTACAGATGATCTCACGCTGTCCCTACTTAATATTTCACCTTCTATTTCTGAGGAAGCTAAAATTTCATTAGTCACAGCATCTATTTGTATAGTAGTAGTACTGTCTGAACTTAAAGTATTTAGTGTTCCTTCCAATATGCCTGTATTACGTGACACTTCTGATAATAAAGCATCTAATTCTACATGGTTATACGGGAAGTTTGGATAGTTTTTATGTTGCCAAACCCACTTTTTTTCGTCTTCCATTGTTTTCCTTTGATATAAATACATCTATAATCTTATCATAAAATGATAAGAACATCAATGTATTTGTATCATTTATTAAGAAAGGCTCAAATCTATCAGGTTAATTTGAAAACTAAATAACATTAAGAGATAATGCTCTGAAATAGTCACTATCAATTGTTAGTGGTTTATCGATATGGCTTTATACAGTAAGTAAAGGCTAGTGTTTAGAGATGATTTCTTATCAAAAATAATAGTATAATAATTTTATGATTCCAATTTCAGGATGCAAAGATGGATAGGACGTTTATTTTATTTGTGGTGGTGGGGGTAGGGTTTATTTATTTTATAACTACTTTTGTAGGCGAGATACAAAAAGAAGATGATAAATTTGGCAACACCGAATATATACTGAAGCACAAATACGACAAATATTACAGCTTGGATAGTATAGGCAGAGATATTTTGATGCTGTCGGATGTAGACGAAAAAACACAAACCGAAGTATGGCAAAATAGTAAATTAAAAAAAGAATTTTTAAATCTTTTTCCCGATTTTGATGCAATGAAACGTTTTACAAATGAAAGAATCAGAGGAGATGTATTTCAGAAAAAACTTTTAAAGATCATCGAGGAGACAGAAGGCCAATTTTTTGCGGGCACATTAAATGCAGAGCAAGCCAAGCAAAAGCTTGATTCGCTCAAGTGATTTTTTTAAAGAGCGGTAACGCTTTTGCTATTGGTAGCAAGGATCGCTCATCTTATTTCTATCCGCATACAAATAGACCTCTACGCGTCTATTGAGCGCTCGATTTTCTGGAGTATCATTTGGAGCTATAGCTTTGCTGTAAGAGCATCCTTTAGTTAGAGGACGACCGTTAACCGCAAGGATGCTGGCCACATTGGCTGCTCTTCTTTCTGAGAGGCCCTGATTGTACTCATAGCTTCCCTGGTTGTCAGTAAAGCCTGCTACCCCCACGACCGTTTGCGGATAATTTTGTAAAAGTTGTGCCACTTTGCTTACTTTATAGCGTGCACCGGACTGCAAGTTTGATGAATCTGTGGCAAACATCATGCGGTCTCTAAACATTATTTTTACATAATTGTTTGTTTTTGAAACGATAATATCTCTTTGTGGGTCAAGTACAGCAAGTGGATCGTTGTCTACTCCCGTTCCTAGTGCGCGAGCTACTTCATTGGCTTGCTGATCTAAACTGTATCCAATCGCTCCACCTGCCGCAGCACCAAGAAGGCCTCCGATGAGAGCCCTTTGTCCTTTATGATGTCCTTTGGTATTGTATCCTATCAATGCACCAGCCAATGCACCGGTTGCAGCACCTGTTTTAGTCCGGTCATAGCCGGTGTCTTGCACTAATCCAGGCTCATTATAGCATCCGCTTAGCATGAATGCTGCCAATGTAGAGGCAACTACCGGTTTAAATAATTTCATATATATCTCCTTTGTATTTAATGCAAATCGCACTCTAAATTATTCCCATCCGCCGGTTTCTTCGGCTTCTGGATTTTGACTATCTACCGCATGTCCAATCGCTCCGCCGGCCGCCGCACCAAGAAGGCCGCCTATCACGGCACGCTGGCCTTTATTGTGCCCTTTGGTGTTATACCCGATAACAGAACCGGCCAATGCGCCTGTAACTGCGCCTGTTTGGGTTGCATTGCTTGGAACGGCTTCCTGCCCGGTACACCCACTCAATACGGCAATATATATGCTTCCTGCCAGCATAAATTTTACTACTTTAAGCTTCATCTTTTCTCCTGAATTTAATTAGAACACTATTCAATTATAGCACAGAAATGTGTCAAAATTGTGTCATTTTTTTGAGGATGTTATTTTTTCATGCCATTCAAAAAGAGTTTTTTCAAAACCTATCTGCTTTGTTTGATAAAATTGTTTAGGTTTCGTGAGGTAATTTTGTTTTATCCATCCTCCGAAATCATGAGGATAGAGATACTCTTTCGCATGGGTTTTAATATGAGGAGGAACTGGAGCGGCTTCCTCTTCTTTTAAGTCCTGCAAGGCATGATTTATGGCCGTATAAGCCGTATTCGATTTAGGGGAAGAGGCAAGATAGATAACCAATTGAGAAAGGGTTATTCTTGCTTCGGGATAGCCGATATGTTTAACTATGTTTAGCGCAGAACTGGCAAGATTGAGTGCATGGGGATTTGCGTTGCCTACATCTTCACTGGCCAAGATAGCCAAACGTCTAGCAATAAATTCTGCAGGCTCACCTCCATCTACCAGTCTGGATAGATAATAAATGGCTGCATCAATATCACTTCCGCGTATGCTTTTTATCATGGCCGATGTAAGTTCATAGTGACTTTCGCTTTCCGAACTTCCTGCCTGTACAGCATGAGGTCTTATTTGTTTGAGTGTATGAAGCGTGATTGGCATCTCGACTATGCTTGCAGTTTCAAGCAAGTTTAACATGGCTCTTGCGTCTCCTCCGCTTGAAAAAATTAAATATTTTTTTGCTTCTTCTTCAATAGGGATATTTTCTGCGCTTAGTATTTTCTCAAGATAGATCATCATATCTTCTGTGCTTAGGGATTTTAATTCGATGAGGTGAGAGCGTGAGCGCATTGCGGCGGTGAGTGAATAGTAGGGGTTTTCAGTGGATGCCCCGATAATGAGTGCAGCCTGATTTTCCATAAAAGGCAAAAGTACCTCTTGCTGATTTTTGCTTAAACGATGTACTTCATCGATGAAAATAAGCGGCTTTTGTAATGCATAGGCATATTCTTTGAAAATTTGACGCACCTCTTCTATTTTGAGGGTCGTTGCATTCATCTCATAAAAAGGTTTATCAAGCTTTGATGCAATGATGCGTGCAAGTGTTGTTTTTCCGGAGCCAGGAGGCCCATAAAAAAAAGTGTGCAAAAGCGCATCGGCTTCAATTAACTTTCTTAAAGGCGAGGAGGGGTGTACCAGATGTGGCTGCCCCATAAGCTCATCTAATGTTTTAGGGCGATATTTGAGCGCAAAATTTGCCAACGCCTATCCTTTGTTTTTACGTTGATCTTTATCTTTGGCTTGATTTTGTTTGATTCTTTTCATAAATTTATGAACATCGTCATATTCTTTTCGTGTAAAAAAACGTGTTTTGTTTGTGGGAAGATTATTAAGCTCTATTCCTCCGAAAGCGACACGCTTGAGATCGAGTACCGTAGCCTCAAAGTGAGCAAAAAAACGTCTAAGTTCACGATTTTTACCTTCTGAGATGGTTACCCGAAGTTTGGTGAAGTTTTGTCCGGCATGACGAATTTCATAGTGTGCAAAAGGGGCAAACTCCATACTGGTAATAGTGCTTTTGCTATGTGCTCCGGCTCTCGCATCATCCAAAACAAGTCCTTTTTCCATTGCTTCCATCATCTCGCTGGTTACGGGTTTATCTATTTTAATGTTATAGGTTCTATCCAGATTGCTCTCCATGAGTGCTTGTGCCACTTCCGGGGTGTCTGTTAAGAGTAAAAGTCCTTCCGAGGCGTAGTCAAGTCTTCCTACCGGAATAAAATGTCTAAATTTCCCAGAGAGTTTATGATAGATAGTCGTTCGCCCCCTGTCATCTTTTTTGGTGACAAGTACCCCTTTGGGTTTATTGTATACAATGATCGTAAGTTCGGTGCGCACCTTGATGGGTTTGCCCTTAATGTAGATGCGATCTTCTTCTTTTACTTCATAGCTAAAGCTTTTAAGAACTACTTTGCCAAGCGTAACTTCGCCCGCCTCTATGAGTTTGTCCGCATCGCGGCGTGAATACTTGGTATGATGTGAAATATATTTGTTGAGTCTCATGTGCATTGTCCTATTTGCTTTTAATGCCGGCATTGATTAGATCATGGATGTGCAATACGCCGATGATTTTTCCTGATTTGTTTGTGATGGGCAACAGTTGTATGCGTTCGTTTTCTATAATTTCAAGCGCCTGGCTAGCAAGCAGTTGGGTGTCATGATAACTTTTCGGGTTCCGTGTAGCATAATCTATGGCAAGATGGTCCAAACTAAAAGATTCTTGCATGAGTGCCCTTCGCAAATCCCCATCACTAAGCAATGCGCAGAATTTTCCTTCTTTGTCGACGATAAGCACAGTGCCCAGTTTCCCTTCGCTCATGGTAATAATAGCCTCTTTAAGTATTGTGTCGTCTTGAATGATGGGAAGTGCTTCTGTACGCATAAGATCTTTGATTTTAATAAAGAGTTTTTTGCCCAATGTGCCACCGGGATGAAATGAGGCAAAGTCTTCATGCTTAAAGCCTCTTTTTTCCATCAGCGCTACCGCAAGGGCATCTCCTATGGCCATCGTCAGTGTAGTGGAGGCAGTGGGTGCAACATTGAGAGGGCAGGCCTCTTTTTCTACGGAGATATCTAAAAATACATCCGAATAGTATGCAAGTGAAGATTTTGGATTGCCGGTCAGCCCTATAAGCGGAATCTCAAAACGTTTGATATGCGGAAGAATTTTGGTAAGTTCTTCGCTCTCTCCGCTGCTGCTGATGGCAAGCAGGGTATCCCCTTTACTTATCATTCCCAAATCTCCATGCAATGCTTCAGTGGGATGCAAAAAGAAGCTTGATGTGCCTGTGCTTGCAAAAGTAGCAGCCATTTTTGCACCCACTAAACCAGATTTTCCTACACCGGTAATAATAAGTTTTCCTTTTGTGCGCATGATGAGATCAATAGCATCTAAAAAATTTTTGTCAAGCCGTGCGGCAGCCCGTTCCAGCGCTTGTGCTTCAGTGTAAAATGTTTCTTTTGCGGTTTTTATGAGGTCCATTATGTAGCCTTTGTTTTAATAAAAGATTATAGCACAGGGCAACTCTAAATAGAGAAAAGGTCTAAGAAGAGAAGCCGCCCGCTTTTTGGATGAGAGGGCGGATTGATTGATGCTAGATGATAAAAATTGTTGGGATAATAAGAGGATATCTTTTTTTGGTACGCACCACATGCTTTCTGACGCTGGTTCTAATTTCATTTTCAATATTTCTATGATCTTTTAGGGCTTCAGGTTTCATATTGAGCAACATGGTTTCAAGAAGCAATTCAATCTCTTTGGCAAACTTTTTGTCATCTTTGTCTGCCACAAGCCCATAAGAAGTAACAATCGGTTTTCCGACTACTTTTTGATTTTCCTGGGAGACTTGCGCAACGATATTGATAATACCGTCTTCGGCCAATTTTTGTCTATCCAGAACCACATCATTTTCAATCTTCATATTGTTTTGGTTGTCAATGTATGTTTTTCCATTTTTTACTGTTTTTACTTTTTTGATATATTTTGGTGTGATCTCTACTTGATCTCCATCGCTCATCAAGAGGATATTTCTTTCCTCTACTCCGCAGCTAACGGCTGTTCTTGCATGCTGTGCGATGTGATTGTACTCACCGTGCACCGGCAAAAAGAATTTTGGTTGTACAAGTCTAAGTATGAGTTTTTGTTCTTCTTGTGCCGCATGTCCTGAAACATGAATATCTCCAAACTCTTTATAGCGCACAGTCACTCCTGCTTTCATGAGAAGGTTCATGAGTTTAGAGACGGAGGCTTCATTTCCTGGAATAGCACTTGCAGAAATGATAACCGTATCAGAAGGCTTGAGTTTGATATGGCGATGCTCATCTGTTGCCATACGGTTAAGCGCAGCCATTGTTTCTCCCTGTGAACCGGTGGTGACGATAAGTATTTCATTGTCTTTATATTTTGGAACTTCATGCACCTCAATAAAGTGTTTATCGTCAATATCTACATATCCTAAAGCTCTGGTCGTCTCAACATTTCGTTCCATGGAACGTCCGATCACACAGATTTTTCTCCCCGTTGTAACAGCCCTTAGCATGGCTTGGTAGATACGGTGCACGTTTGAGGAAAATGTCGACATGATCACTCTTCCTGTGGCAAGATCAAAGAGTGCATCAAATGTTTTGCCCACTACCAATTCACTTTTTGTAAATCCGGGGACATGCGAATTGGTAGAATCAGAAAAGAGACACAAAACACCTTTTGCTCCATAGTAAGCATAACGATGCAAGTCTGCGGTATATCCATCGATGGGGGTGTGGTCTATCTTGAAGTCGGCGGTATGCACAATTGTTCCTGCGGGTGTTTCGATGGCAAGAGAACATGAATCTATAATAGAATGGGTCATATGGATCCATTCTATTTTAAGATCGCCTATTTCGTATTGTTTTCTTTTGGTAATAAAGTTAAAGTATTTCGTATCCGCTTTCAGGCCATGCTCGTTGAATTTATTTTCAATCATTGCAAGAGCCAAAGGTGTTCCATACACAGGAAACTTTAACTCTTTAAAAAGATAAGGCATCGCTCCAATATGGTCTTCATGTCCATGTGTGATGACAATAGCTTTGATTTTGTCTTTTATTGTATGAAGGTAAGAGAAGTCAGGTACTAAAATATCTACACCGTGCATCGTCTCGTCAGGGAAGCTCATCCCTACATCAATAATGATAGCAGTTGTTTCTGTCTCGAGTACCGCCATGTTTCCGCCTATTTCGCCAAGGCCCCCCAGCGGCGTGAAGCGTATTTTTCCTTGGCTTGAGATATCCAATTGCTTCCAGGGTTGCATTCTCGCATTTTGCATACGTGTATTTTCGTCGATAGACGCTCTCATCTCTTCACTTACGGTTGTGGAATTTTTTTTACGATTTTTATTTTTATTACCGATATTTTGAGTGTTGGCCTTTTGACCGGGTTTGTTATGTTGGCCGGGTCTCTTGTTTTGGTTTATCTTGGCGCTTGTGCCTTGACTGATACTTTGTTCCTGCGTATTTTGTGGAGTTGTTTGATTTCTGTTTGGATTGGGTTTTCTGTTTGGATGTGGTTTTTTATTGGGATTTTCACGTTCTGCCTGACCATTTTGATTGGGGTTTTTTGTTCGGTGGGGATTAGGTCTTCTGCTGCGTTGTGATTTGCCTTCTTGATTTTCTTTTTTGTTGTTTGTGTTCTCGTTGTTTTGATTGTTCATCTAAATAATCCTTTAATTCATTATATAAGTGATGATATATAGATGTCTCAGCCTCATGTGGTCGCAAGAGGGTGTCTAGGCCCAATTTGCTAAAAGTTTGCTCTATCATCTCTTGAGGAAAAGTAGACATAAGATTGCGCATCAGTTTTTTGCGTGGCTGCCCAAAAGCAACTTTGAGAAACGCTTCAAACTTTCTGTCATCTCTTGTCATCTCTTTTTCGATTAAAAGTACGGCAGAAGTTACTTTGGGCGGCGGTACAAATGCTTCAGGTTCAACCTCAAAACATACGCTTGCCCGGCCAGCACTGCTTGCAATAACAGAGAGGGCAGAAAAAGCCTTCTGTTTCACTTTGGCAGCAAATTTATCCGCAACCTCTTTTTGCACCATTACCAGTATCGACTGGCAATGGATATCTTTTAATGCCTTTAGGATGATATTGGTGGCAATATAATAGGGCAGGTTGGCTACCAGATGATAAGGTTCATCCAGCAGGCGCCCTGACTCCCAACGCTCAAGCACATCCCCGCATTCCAACTTGAAGTTCCCTTTACGCATGGATGTTTCAAGTAGTGCACCAAGATGCTCACATAATCTTTTGTCAACCTCAAATGCTGTGACATTTTTAGCTTTTACAAGCTCTTTGGTTAAATCACCTAATCCAGGCCCAATTTCTACAATCCTGAGGTTGTCTTTGGGCATCGATTGGATGATTTTTTGTATATAGATATCATTCTTAAGAAAGTTTTGGCCAAATTTTTTATCCGCAAAGCTGACCAAATCCTTCTGAATCATACTATAATATACCTTTATAAACTATGCCAATGGATAATTTTTGTATAATTTTACCATAATTTTAAAGGAAGATGACTAATTAGATGGATTATTTTGCAAAACGTATCATCCCTTGTTTAGATGTAAAGGACGGAAGAGTAGTCAAAGGGGTGAATTTTGTTGGATTACGTGATGCGGGCGATCCAGTAGAGGTTGCAAGGCGCTATAATGACGAAGGTGCAGACGAAATTACTTTTTTGGATATCGGAGCAAGCCATGAAGGCCGCGATACCATAGTAGATGTAGTAAAAAGAGTGGCGAAAGAGGTGTTTATTCCATTGACTGTAGGCGGCGGAATACGTCATTTGCAAGATATTTATAATCTTCTTGATGTTGGTTGCGATAAAGTAAGCATTAACTCTGCCGCTATCAAAAGACCGGTATTTATCGAAGAGGGCGCCAAGCGCTTCGGATCTCAGTGCATTGTGGTTGCTATCGATGCTAAAAGGGTGGGTGAAAGCACATGGCACGTCTTTACGCACGGCGGCCGAAACGATACGGGGATTGACGCACTTGAATGGGCCAAAGAAGCCTGCGGAAGAGGGGCGGGAGAACTGCTGGTGACCTCTATGGATGCAGACGGAACCAAGGCAGGGTTCGATAATGAACTTAACCGCAAAATTAGCGATCATGTTAATATCCCTGTCATTGCCAGCGGGGGTGCAGGCACAATGCAGCACATAGAGGAAGCATTCACTTTGGGGCATGCTGATGCAGCATTGGCTGCATCTATATTTCATTTTAAAGAGATCGATATTATGGAATTAAAACATTATCTACGATCAAAACAGATCCCTGTAAGGCTATAAGATGGTTGTCTGTGCTGGAGACAGTGAAAATTTCGATTTCGCTATACCTGTGGGAATAGGAATGACAGATGTTGCGATTAATCTTACAAGACTATGTCTACTGAATCCTCCAGAGTTTATACTTTTTATAGGAACAGCAGGAAGTTACGGCGAAAAAAAAATATTTGATATCATCGAATCAAGAACAGCGGCAAATATTGAAAACAGTTTTTTTACCGGAACTTCCTATACACCCATAGATAATGTAGTTTCAAGTGCAGAGGATGTTTCACGTGAAACATTTGTGAATTCTTCAAACTATATCACAACAGATGTCAAATTGGCAAAATATTATCTTGGCCATCAGATTCATCTTGAGAATATGGAGTTTTATGCCGTGCTGAAAGTAGCCAAGGAGTTTGGGATCTCTGCAGGAGGAGTATTTGTTGTGACGAACTATTGTGATGCAAATGCACATAGGGATTTTTTAAAAAATCAAAAAGAGGCTATGGATAGACTTACCGAATACATGAAAAAAAGAATCAAAGAATAACCACAAATAACAATTTATGTCGTTTTGTGGTAAATTCAAGATGGTACAAAGAAAGAAAAAATGAATAAAAAAATAATACAAGATTTTACCAAAGACGAGCTGAGCGAAATAATTAAACCTTCTTTTAGGGCAAAACAGATATATCATTGGATCTATCATAAATATGCAAATAGTTTTGAAGAGATGAAAAATATTCCCAAAGAGATGCGAGAAAAACTCGAAAAAGAATATACACTTACTCCGCTAAAAACCGTGATGGTTCAAAACAGTAAAGATGGAAGCCGCAAGTATCTATTTGAGCTGCATGATGGACATACGGTAGAAGCGGTACTTCTTCTGATGAAAGAAAAAGAGTATCATGAGGATGGCTCTACAAAGCATCAGGAACGGTATACTGTCTGTATCTCTTCACAGGTAGGGTGTAAGGTAGGGTGTGCTTTTTGCTTGACTGCAAAGGGCGGTTTTGTTCGAAATTTAACTTCCGGAGAAATTGTATCCCAACTACTCATGATTAAAAAAGATAATGATATTGATGCCAACCGCCGCGTCAACATCGTTTACATGGGAATGGGAGAACCTCTTGATAATCTGGAAAACGTAGCCAAAGCAGTAAAGATCTTTGCGGACCCCGAGGGAATGGCCATTGCACCTCATCGTCAAACAATCTCAACCTCAGGATTAAGCAGTAAGATAGAAAAATTAGGGAAAATGGAATTGGGGATCAATCTTGCCATTTCACTGCATGCGGTAGATGATGATCTTAGGCAAAAACTTATGCCAATCAATAAGGCATATAATATCAAGTCTATCATTACTGCGGTTAAAAATTTCCCAGTCAATGACAGAAAAAGGGTCATGTTTGAGTATCTTGTTATCAAGGATGTCAATGATGATATTTCTGCCGCAAAGAAGCTTTTGGGCCTACTAGACGGCATTAAGGCAAAAGTCAATTTAATTTATTTCAATCCTTATGGAGGGACGCAATTCAAAAGGCCCGAATATAGCGATATGTTAAAATTTCAAGAGTATTTAACGCAAAGAGGATTATTGTGCACCATTCGTGAGTCCAAAGGCCTGGATATCTCTGCGGCTTGTGGACAACTTAGAGAGCAAGAACTCAACCAAAAAGGGATGTGATGTCAAATTTGGATGAATTTTTAGTGATTTTTATTATTATTGTTGTATTGATAGGTGTCGGGTGGTTTATATATGATGCCAACAAAAATGACAAACAGTAAGACTTTACACTCTCTGTGGCAAACTGCCGGAATATTTTTATTTTATTTAAAATTTATTTTACAGATAGGGAACTCAAATCGCCTCTTGTGACAATTTGAATGTTTATTATTGTCTTCTATTGGATTAGCGGTTGAATCTTCTTTTTTCTTTTTTGCAAATGAAATTTTTCATCTTGCTGAAATCAGTTTTACTTTCCACGTAAAATTTTGAATTATATTGAAAATATAAACTTTGCGCATGAAGCAATAGTCTGCTAGCCCCCATTTGTATCATGCGTTCCTCATCCTCAAGAGTCTGATCTAGATAGGCATTGCTGGCATTAAAGGTTGTGCCGTAGATCGGATCACCCAGTATGGGATGTTTCACGTGAAACAAATGTACTCTGATTTGATGTGTTCTGCCGGTTAAAGGGTAGCAGGCAACCATTGTGGCATCCAGGTTTTCATCATAGTGAAGCGGCTTAAAATCTGTGTGTGCAAATTTTCCGGAGTCATCAATAAATACTTTATGTTTGGTTAGACTGTAATCGTTGTTCGTCTTGATGGATTTGGTGACGGAAAATGGTTCTAAAATTTTCCCGTCCACCCAAGCCAAATAGCTCTTTTGTATCGTTTTTGCTTCAAACGCGTTTTTAAGATAGGTCTCTGCTTTTTTGTGTTTGCTTGCCAGCAGCAACCCTGATGTCTCCATGTCGATACGGTGTGTTGCATTGGCGTCATTTCCAGCCAAATGACGTATTTCATCAAGCATCGAGTAGGGCGTGGACATGGTGTTGGGGTGAACTAAAACGCCAGAAGGCTTTTCGAGGATCATGAAATCTTTATTTTGAAATAGAGGACTATGATTTTGAGAGTGTGCCTTAAAATAAACTATTTCTATCTCGCCTTTTATTTTTTCTCCCGGCCTCCACATAGACATGCCATTTATTAGAAGTCTTCCTTTGGTGATAAGTCTTTGGGCTTCACCTTGGGTTGCATCAAACGTGCGCATGATATAAAGAAAGGCGGGCATCTCTTTTGGCACAATAAATTTTTCTTTGACAAACGGCATCTTTACCTCTCTGTAACTGCGATTTTGGTAGAATGATATCTAAAATTGTTGAATAGGAATAGATATGGTTGAGCGATATGCTAGAGAAGAGATGAGTAGCAAATGGACGATGCGCGCAAAGTATCAAGCGTGGCTGGATGTTGAGCTAGCAGCAGTGAAAGCATGGAACAAATTGGGACTTATTCCGGATGATGATGCACAAAAGATTATAGATCATGCAGGATTTTCTGTAGAACGTATTGATGAAATTGAAGCAGTAACAAGACATGATCTTATTGCTTTCACTACTTCTGTATCGGAGACACTGGGAGACGAAAGCCGCTGGTTCCACTACGGAATGACAAGTTCGGATACAGTGGATACGGCAGTAGCTCTGCAAATGACATCTTCTCTAAAACTGATTATAGAAGATGTAAAAATGATGATGGAATCAATCAAAAAAAGAGCACATGAGCACAAGATGACGCTGGTGGTCGGCAGAAGCCATGGTATTCACGGAGAACCTATTACTTTCGGTTTGGTGCTCGCTGTATGGTATGATGAGATGGCAAGGCACCTTGAAAACCTTCAGCAGACCATGGAGGTTATCCGCGTAGGTCAAATTTCGGGTGCGATGGGAAATTTTGCCCATGCCCCGCTTGAACTCGAAGAATATGCATGTGAAGAGCTAGGGCTTAAGCCTGCACCAGCATCCAATCAGGTAATCCAAAGGGACCGATATGCCAGACTTGCTTCAGCCTTAGCGCTACTTGCATCGAGTGTTGAAAAGTTTGCTGTACAAGTAAGACACTGGCAGCGCACAGAAGTATATGAGTGTGAAGAGTTTTTTGCCAAAGGGCAAAAGGGATCATCAGCAATGCCTCATAAAAGGAACCCCATTTTAACAGAAAACATTACCGGACTTGCGCGCATTATCCGGGCATACTCTATCCCTGCGATGGAAAATGTAGCACTTTGGCACGAAAGAGATATTTCTCACTCCTCAACAGAAAGATTTTGGCTGCCTGATGCTTTTATTACGACAGATTTTATGCTTCACCGCATGAACAATGTGATCGCAAATTTGACAGTTATGCCGGAAAATATGATGAAAAATCTTAATCTGACAGGGGGATTGGTTTTTTCCCAAAGAGTTCTTCTTGAGTTACCTAAAGCGGGTGTGAGTAGAGAAGATGCTTACAGAATAGTGCAACGAAATGCGATGAAGGTGTGGGAAGAAATACAGCATGGCAAACCAACAACCAATGAAAAGGGAGAATCACTCTATCTTCAATATCTTCTGGAGGATGAAGAGTTGAGAATCTCACTAAGTGAAAAACAGATAAGAGAATGTTTTAACTATGACTATTATACAAAAAATGTAGATAAGATTTTTTCTCGCGTATTCAAATAAAAATTTTGCAGGTTGTTATTAAACCTGCAAAATTTTTTTATCATTTTTCCTCTTTTTTTATAGTGAAATAAGCAAAACGGTAAAAGGATTTATAGTTTTTGTAAAGGATATTTATTTTCTTATAAAAATTTGTATAAAATAATATATAAATTCAAAAGTACACAAGTAAAATTTGAGTAGAATTTTTTATAAAAACAGATGTATCCTCGAGTATAATTTTTTTTAAAAACAAATTATTTTGTTTGGGATATGGAGAAATACCTAGAGTCTCAGAAAGAGAAATTGTCAATGAGCAAATTTAACACAGTTTACGTGTATTTTGAAGTATAACAGGAGCAAAAATGATTAGGGTTGTCAAACGAAACGGCAGAGTGGAAACATTGGATATATCAAAAATTCAAAAGTACACATCTGCAGCAGTAGAAGGTTTAGAGGGGGTCAGTCAAAGCGAGTTGGAGGTTGATGCAAAGCTCCAATTCCGAGATATGATCAATACTGAAGAGATACAGCAAACACTGATTAAAACGGCAGTTGACAAAATTGATATTGATAGACCTAATTGGACATTTGTTGCTGCACGGCTTTTTTTGTATGATATCTATCACAAAGCAAGCGGGTTTACGGGCTATAATCATCTCAGAGAGCATTTTGAGCGTGGAGAAAAACAAGGACGAATTGTTCTTGGCCTAAAAGACAAATATGATCTTGATGATTTGAATGACTATATCAAGCCTGAACGTGATTTGCGGTTTAATTATTTAGGAATACGTACGCTTTATGACAGATATCTCATTAAAGACAGATCGGGTTCTCCTATAGAACTTCCACAGCAGCTTTTTATGGGGGTTGCGATGTTCTTGGCACAAAATGAGTTTGATTGTCAAACATGGGCAAAGAAGTTTTATGACATTCTGAGTAAATTTGAAGTGATGGCGGCTACACCCACCTTATCCAATGCAAGAACACCAAGGCATCAGCTCAGTTCATGTTATATTGGTTCTACGCCGGATAATATTGAAGGTATTTTTGATGGATATAAAGAGATGGCACTTCTTTCAAAATTTGGGGGTGGTATTGGATGGGATTGGTCACTCGTGCGCGGCATGGGTTCATACATAGATGGACATAAGCATGCCGCAGGAGGCATTGTACCTTTCTTGAAAATAGCTAATGATGTTGCTATTGCAGTTGATCAGCTAGGAACGAGAAAAGGGGCCATTGCTGTGTATGTAGAGCCTTGGCATATTGATATTAGAGATTTTATCGATCTTAAAAAGAACTCCGGAGAAGAACGTCGCAGGGCACATGACCTCTTTCCCGCACTTTGGCTTAATGATCTATTTATGAAGCGCGTAGAAGAAGACGCCATGTGGACACTTTTTGACCCTTATGAGGTAGCAGAACTTACCGAGCTTTATGGTACAGTATTTGAAGAACGTTATATTGCATTGGAAAAAACAGAAGGAGTTACAAGGGAGATTATTTCAGCCAAAGGATTGTGGAAAGAGATACTTAGAAGTTATTTCGAATCAGGCAGCCCATTTTTGACTTTTAAGGATGCTGCCAACAAGGCCAATCCCAATAAACATACCGGAATTATACGAAGTTCAAACCTTTGTACGGAAATCTTTCAAAACACAGCCCCAAATACATATAAAACAAGATTCATCTTTGAAGATGGCAGTATGGAGGCGCATAACGAAAATGAGATGTTGACAGTTGACAGTGGAATGACAAAGCCGGCAAAAAAAGTGACGGCACTGGATAGTATTAATGGTAGGCAGATATGGATTGTGGACAAGGAAAAAACAGATGGTGATACGGCAGTTTGTAATCTGGCTTCCGTAAACCTTTCTAAAATTCACACACAAGAAGATATCGCAAGGGTGGTACCGGCGGCCATTCGCATGCTTGACAATGTGATAGATCTCAACTTTTATCCTCTTGCAAAAGTAAAAAAGACAAACAGCAAGTCAAGAGCAATAGGATTGGGCGTAATGGGGGAAGCGCAAATGCTTGCCGAAGAACGCATCAAATGGGGGAGTCAGGAGCATTTTGTAAAAATTGATGAAGTGATGGAATCTATTTCCTATTATGCTATCCGTGCGTCTAGCGATCTTGCTCTGGAAAAAGGAAAATATCCTACCTTTGAAGGATCTGAATGGAGCAAAGGTGTTTTTCCTATTGATAAAGCTAATGAAAATGCATGCAAACTAGTTGATAGGGGGGGGCTCTTTGGAAATACTCATGACTGGCAGTCGCTTAAAGAAAAAGTCAAGATGGACGGGATGCGCAATGGATATCTTATGGCAGTTGCTCCGACCAGCTCCATTTCTATTCTTATCGGAACTACGCAGGCTATAGAGCCGGTTTACAAAAGAAAATGGTTTGAAGAGAATCTCTCAGGGCTTATTCCTGTTGTTGCACCAAACCTCTCTCCTGATACATGGGAGTACTATACTCCAAGTTATGATCTCGATCAAAGAGTGCTTGTTCGTGCTGCTGCTATTAGACAAAAATGGATAGATCAAGGACAAAGTTTGAATATTTTTATCACCCTGGACAAAGCCAGCGGCAAATATCTAAATGATATTTATATGGATGCATGGAAATATGGACTGAAATCAACCTACTATCTCAGAAGTCAGTCGCCCGAGACCAGCAATGACATAGAAGACAGAAGCCAAGAATGCGTGGGGTGCCAATAGTCTGCTCTTTGCTTCATGCTATATTTGTATGAAGCTTTGATATTCTGTGTGAATATCTGGTGCAAATAAATTTCCTTTTTGAACATCAGGTCCCAATAAAAACCCAGCATAAAACAATAAGTAACCGAAATAAACATATCCGAAATCAAAAATAAACCATTTGCCTACTTTTTAATACTTTACTATTTAAAAAGTAAAAAAGACGTTTATTTCAGTTGCTGTATGGTGTCTATGCCGCATCCATTTTGGCACCAGCAAATAAATTTTTAAATAAGAATTTTTAAGAAAGAGTTGTTTCGGTAAACAATAAAAGTAAGGCAATGCATGTTATTTGGCTATAATTTCTTAAAAAAGGATAG
Source organism: Campylobacterota bacterium (assembly GCA_030836805.1). GTDB lineage: Bacteria > Campylobacterota > Campylobacteria > Campylobacterales > Sulfurovaceae > Sulfurovum. The sequence continues at coordinate 17,154 of JAUPLS010000113.1, forward strand.
TGATGAAAAAATTTGAAAATGTTACGGTTGCCCTAGAAGGCAATAGTTATTTTGGGGGAGCAGTTACAAGTCGTACGCTTATTTTTGCAGACGGGAGCAGAAAAACGTTGGGGTTTATGCAGCCAGGCGAGTATGAGTTCGGAACGGATGCGGCTGAATTGATGGAGATCACATCGGGTCAACTAGAGGTAAAATTACCTGCTAGCAATGAGTGGAGAAAGGTGAAAGATGGAGAGTCTTTCGACGTTCCTGCAAAGAGCAAGTTTCAGGTAAAGACGACTATGTTAGTGGATTATTGTTGTTCTTATCTATAGTTACACAATCATTACACAAAAAAAATCTATACTTCAAATAGGAAGGTTGCAATGTATCATTTTTCCTCCCCTTTGGGATGCATTGCTCTACATGCTCAGTATGACCTTCTGGGTAACTTTTTATTCTTATTATAATATTTTCCCATAATGACAAAATTTCCTAACCATATAAGAAAAGTTGCCCTCTTTTATTTTTATATCCATTCATCCGGAAAATTAATTAGAATCTGCGGCATCGCTTTTCTGCCTTGAGCAAAATAATTCATGCGTGCCGTTGGGCCAAAATCAATAAATTGCAGTGGTTTGTCAAATGATTTCTTCTCAAAATATCTACCGTTATGTTAGGCTGGCTAAAAATCAGACTAAAAGTGTATAATATTTTTCAATTAGAGATTAAAAATTTAGTGAAGGGAAAAGATGATACGCAAAAAAATATATAACCCCGAATCTCAGGAGAAGACAAACCAAAGAAAGATATTTGGCGGCGATCCTACGGGAATATTTGAGCTCAATGACATCAAATACCAGTGGGCATATAATTTATGGGAAATGATGCTTAACAATACTTGGTTTCCAAAAGAAGTAGATATGACAAGAGATGTAAATGACTACAAGCATCTCACCGATGCAGAAAAAATGGCATACGATAAAGTGCTTGCACAGCTTATTTTTATGGATTCATTACAAACAAACAATATTATAGACAATCTTAATCCTTTCATTACCTCTCCGGAGATCAATCTGGTTTTGGTGAGACAAGCATTTGAAGAGGCATTGCATTCTCAAAGTTATGCAGTGATGGTCGATAGTATTTCTACAAATTCGCAAGAGATTTATCAATTATGGCGAAGAGATATGAAGCTTAAACACAAAAATGACGCTATTGCAAAAGTGTATGAAGATCTGTCAAAGGAGCCTACTGATGTTAATATTGTTAAAGCAATGTTTGCCAATCAAATCCTAGAAGGTATATATTTTTATAGTGGATTCTCCTATATCTATACGCTTGCGCGCTCAGGCAAGATGTTGGGTTCTGCACAGATGATTCGCTTTATTCAAAGAGATGAGGTTACACATCTTCTGCTTTTTCAAAATATGATTAATGCTACCAAAAAAGAACGGCCTGAACTCTTTACCGGGGAATTGATTGAAGAGGTTTATGCGATGTTCAAAAACGCCGTAAAGCTTGAATGCGAGTGGGGGGCATATATCACACAAGGACAAATTTTGGGGCTTACAGATCAGATCATTGAACAGTATATCCAATATCTGGCGGACAAAAGATTAAATGCCGTAGGACTTAAAAAACTTTACAATGTAGAACATCCCATCAAATGGGTAGATAACTTTTCTCAATTTAATGATCAAAAAACAAACTTTTTTGAAGGAAATGTGACCAACTATTCCAAGGGAAGTTTGAATTTGGATGATTTTTAAGACAGTTGCGCATGCAAACGTTTCAAAAAATGGAAGCCATCTCTTTGCAACTCCCTGTAGTGCAACGCTACCAAGACAATTTAGAAAAACTGATCGAATGTTTAGAAAAACACCAAGATAAAGCACTCATAGTGGCGCCGGAAGTATGTCTGACGGGATTTGACTATATGCACCTGAAAACGGCAGCTAAATTTTCCGCAAAAGCACTCAAGATCATCAAAAAAATAGTTGATAGGCAGATTGTGGTATTGACACTTATTTTGGAAGATAAGGGAGGGTTTGTGAATCGTGCAATAGTAATTCACAAACATAAAGTTGTTCATAGGCAGGAGAAAGTAAAACTGTTTGCTCTGGGGAATGAAACTCGCTATTTTTTATCAGGTAAAAAGAAAAATATAAAACTTTTTGAGATAGAAGGAGTAAAGTTCGGTTTGTTGATCTGTTTTGAGCTGCGCTTTAAGACATTTTGGAAACAGATCGAAGGTGCAGATATTGTAGTTATTCCTGCCAGATGGGGATTGCCCAGAAAGCAGCACCTTGAAATATTGTCACGTGCCCTGGCCGTCATGAATCAATGTTATGTTGTCGTTTCCAATAGCAGCGATGCGGATATGGCAAGATCTTCCGCGATCATCTCACCTAATGGCGATGTAGTGCAAAATGATACGCAACCACAAGTCAAGGGCATAGTGGATTTTAGACAGATCAAAAGAATGCGTCGCTATATTGTGATGAATTAATACTTTTAATCACATTTTAGATAAAATCTGCCCAATAAGACGGGGAAAGAGTATATATGACAACAGTTCGACAGCTGCAACATTTAGTAGAACAAATCGAAACACATTTTGTTTTGGATCCGCATGTTAAAGAGGCTTTTTTGTCGGTTGACAGAGAAGTTTTTGTGCCAAATGGTTTTAAGCACCTCTCTTATCAATTGGATGCACTTCCTTTGGCTGCAAGCCAGTGGATTTCTTCGCCATTGACAGTAGCAAAAATGACACAACATTTAGAGTTGGAAGGTGTTGATTCCGTGCTTGAGGTGGGTTGCGGAAGCGGATACCAAGCAGCAATATTAAGTAAAATCTGCCGTCGTGTATTTACAATTGAGCGCATTGATGAACTTCTTAGGCAGGCTAAAGTGCGTTTTGTTACTCTGGGGATACATAATATATTTACCCGTTTTGATGATGGACAAAGAGGATGGAAGCAGTATGCCCCTTTTGAGCGTATTTTATTTTCGGCAACAGCCAAAGAAATCCCTTCTGTGCTTTTTGAGCAACTGGCAGAAGGGGGCATCTTGCTTGCTCCTGTGGAGGAGGGCCCAATGCAGATTATCACTCGTTTTTATAAGCGAAATGGCCGCATTACTTCAGAAACAATAGAGCCTTGTCTTTTTGTGCCCATCTTGGACGGAACACAGAAATAGTTGACGTTTTTCATTGACTTTATGTTATGATTAAAAATAGTAATAATAAAGGCAAAACCATGGCAAAGCTGATGAAGCCAGCAGAATATGCAAAAGAGCTTGGGATTTCACGTCAAGCAGTTTATGCAAAAATAAAACGGGGTATTCTGACAACTAAAAGTGTAGAGGGGAAACTTTATATTGCACTTCATGAGGATTCCCAAACACAGAAAGAAGCACCAACGGAAGTACTTATTTCTAAAAATGAGACGGTACCGCAACCTGTACCTATTTTGCAAAAGCAGAAAAATGAACAAGAGTATAAACGTTTGTTTGCAGCAAAAGATGAGACAATTCAAGTCCTTAAGGGTACTATGAAAGATCTTAAAAAGAGCAATAAACAGATGTCATCAACCCTAAAAGGTGAGATTGAGCTTCTCAAGCAGGCATTTTATGAGATGCGGACATTATACACCCACCAGATAGAACAAATGAAGATAAAACCTCTTTTGCAAAAAGAAATGGTAGGGGTTGCCTCCGTATCTTCCGTGCCGGTTGAAATATTAGAAAGATGGATAGGATTAAAAAAATTTTTCAAAATACAAAAAATTACCAAAGAAAAAGAAAAACAACGTATACGAAAATGCTTCAAAAAAGCGTACAAAAAAGGCGACAAGAGATTGACAAAAATAGATGGAAAATTAAAAATTGATCCAGATAAAAACTATGAAGATATTTTGTAATGCTTGTCGTTTGATTGTTGGGTGAAATATAGGGTAGTTTGAAATATTTTTAGTTATACTTTACAAAATTTTTTTGGATGATTAAAATGATAACGAAAATAAAAAAAAGAATATTAAGCAAATTATCAGTCGTTGGTACATTTTTAATGCTATGTGCCACGCCTCAGGCTGCAGCAAGTCTGGTAGGTGTTGAATTTCATGAAGCCGCTTCGGATATGATGATAAATTCGCTTCAGGCCCAACCCCAAAATAGTTTTTTAAAAAAGATGTATACCCAGCTTTTTTTTGTTCCGGTCTGGATCAATGAAAGATCCCTTTCTTCTTTCGCTCAAGAGCTATTTACTCAAATAAAAGAAGATGAAACGCTTGGCCATTCCACAAGGCTTTATGGAGACATGTTAGAGCTTGAAGAGAAAGTCAAAAAAATTTATGGATCCCCAAGTAGTTTGGCTCAAAAGGTTGATTTAGAATTTAAGATAGCTCAACTCTATAAAGGTTATGCGGATTATACACTTTATGGAAGTATTAATTGGGGGGCATTTCAAGCGAGACTTTCCAACCTTAAGGTAAAAGATATTGGGGCGGCGTGGGTGACGTATAAGCCTAAAGAAAGTCCGGTGTCACTTATTGAAAGCGCACTCATGAACGGAAGTTTAAGGGAGGAGTTTCAAAATGCAACGCCAAATGAGTATCGCTACAAGGAGCTTCGCAAGGCATTGGTTCAATATCTTAAAATTCAACAAGATGGAGGATGGGCACCTGTTCCTTTGAGTGGAACATTGACAGTAGGGCAGCCTTATAAAGCAGTACCATTTCTCAGGGAAAGGTTGCGTGTAACCGGGGATTATCAATCTTGCAGCGGAAGTAACGAGAATAAAATATATGACAACTGTCTTAAGGAGGCAGTTATCCGTTTTCAGAAAAGAAACGGACTTGAGGCAAAAGGGATAATAGGGCAAGCCACCATCAAAGCACTGAACCAGAGCATTGAACGGCGTATTGCTGTGATACGTTTGAATCTTGATCGTATCAAATGGCTAAAAGAGCGCAATGAAAAACGCCATATTATTATCAATATCCCTTCATTTTCTTTATATTTTGAAGAAAACGGAAAATTACGACAAGAAATGGGAGTGATTACGGGAACACGGAAGAATCCCACACCGATTTTTAGTAATCGTGTAAAACAGATTGTTTTAAATCCTTATTGGAATGTGCCCGAAAGTATTATACAAAAAGAGATGATTCCCAAATTATTGCGCAATGCCAATGCGATGGCAAGAGAAAAAATAGAGATTCACAGTGGCTGGGGCGAAGATGGCAAGAGGATTAATCCTGCATCTGTAGATTGGAGTCAATACCGCTACAGCAAAACAGTACCGTTTAGATTTGCTCAAGTACCAGGTATGCACAATGCTCTGGGCAAAGTAAAATTTCTTTTCCCGAATGAGTTCTCAGTTTATATGCATGACACCCCTACAAAAGGACTTTTTAATAGAACGACAAGAGCATTTAGCCATGGGTGTATCAGGTTATCCAAGCCGATAGATTTACTAAAAACATTTTCCACCTTTAATGCCACTGTGGATTTTGATAAGTCTCAAGAGACGTTAAAAGGCAAAAAAATGACTTATCTAAATCTTGACAATAGTGTTCCTATTGATGTTGTTTATTTAACGGCATGGATTGACCATGACGGGAAGCTCCAGTTTAGAGATGATGTATATGGGTATGATGAAATGCAACTAAAATCCTACAGAAATTGGTAAATAAGACTATTTTAATCTTATTTAGACGGTTTTTTGATACAATCGCTAAAAATTGACATCATTTAAAGGAACAGAGTATGAAAAAATTACACTACATTAAAGATGAGATGCTTGTACATATCCCTATATGTACGCATGCCCAACCTAAAAATATCTTGATTGTCGGAGGATGCGATAAGATTAAAAATGAGGTGGAAAAACATAAAAGTTTAGAAAATATTCTTATCCTCAAGGAAGATATTGCAGATCAAATGACAGGCTTGGGCGAACATTTTTTTGATGTAGCTATTGTTGTAGATGAAAATTTTAGAACGGATAGGATTTTTTGGGGCCTATTGCATAAAGCACTCCATCCCAAAGGTGTAGTTTCCACAGTGGCAAGTACTATGCTTGTGCAGGAGGAAGCTTTTGAGGAAGAGCTCAAAACAGTAGGTGAACTTTTTAAGATCGTAATGCCTTATTGCTATGAAGAGATGGGGGAGAATGGATATTTGTTGTGTAAAAATCTTTTGCTTGCAAGTAAAGCATATCATCCTACTGCAGATATTAATCTTCAAAGGGCAGATTTGACGGATGAATTGAATTATTACAATTCAGATATTGCAATCGGCGCATTTCAGGTTCCCACGATAAGCAAAAAAAGATTTGCAGGGTTGATTAAATTCTAATATGTCATTTAAATACGCTATTGCATTAACGGGAGGAATTGCCACAGGAAAGAGTTCGGCAACCATTATTCTTTCTTTGTATGGATTTCGTTTTATCGATGCAGATAAGATAGCGCATCAAATATTGGATGAGCAGCACATAATAATTGCAGAAATGTTTGGGAAAGATTTGGTTCTTAACAATAAGGTAGACAGAAAGAGGTTGGGGAGTATTGTGTTCGCGGACGGCATAAGGCGTAAAGCACTTGAGTCCCTCTTGCATCCTCTTATTTATCAGGAGATAGAGCGACAAGCGCACATAGAAGAGCAATTCCAAAGACCCTATATCATAGACATCCCGCTTTTTTTTGAAGGCGGCCGCTATCCTATAGAGAAATCTCTTGTAGTGTACACTACAAGAGAGCGACAGTTGCAAAGACTGATGCAAAGAGATGGCTACAATCAAATAGAAGCAAGCAATCGTATAGATTCCCAAATGAATATAGAAGAGAAGCGAAAAAAAGCTACTTATCTTATCGACAATAGTGGTGACCTGAAGCAATTGCAGGATGAGTGCGAACGCGTTAAAGAAGCTATTTTAAAGGATTTTTTATGACAGTAACCAAATATTCAGGCAACGGCAATGACTTTATTATTTTTATAGCGCAGGAAAAAGCCGATAGGAGTCAATTGGCCAAAAAACTATGTCATAGGCAAAACGGCGTCGGGGCAGATGGAATGGTCGTCGTGCTGCCTCATCCTGAATATGATTTTGAGTGGGAGTTTTATAATGCAGACGGAAGCCGTGCGGATATGTGCGGGAATGCTTCACGCTGTGTAGCGCATTTTGCACACGAAAAGGGCATCTCTAAAGATAATAAAGCCGAATTTCTTACCGGCGCAGGTGTTATTCGTGCAGCAATTAATGGACTTTATGTAGTAAGCGACATGGTTGAGCCTCAAATACTTAGAGAAGATATTTTGGAGTATGGTGAAATATGGTGGCTAATTAATTCAGGAGTTCCGCACCTGGTTGCCATTCGTGAGAATATCGATATTTTTGATATCGAACAGGCTCGAACTTTGCGTCAAAAATATGATTGTAACATTAATATCTGTAGGGTGGATGGCGATACTATGTATGTGCGCACTTATGAGCGAGGAGTAGAGGACGAGACCCTGGCTTGTGGAACGGGTATGGTTGCATGTTTTATACGGAACCACAAAGAGGGCAAGGTGCCCAACCAAGTAAAAGTGCATCCCAAAAGCGGTGATGAGCTCTATGTAAGTTATGAAAATGGCGTTTATCGTTTCGGTGGAAAAGTAACAAAAACGTTTGTGGCAGAGACCTTGATATGATTATGATTACTTTTTGAAAATAGGAAAAAAATGAAAAAAATACTGATTATTTTGGCTGTTTCAACCCTAGGCTTGTTTGCTGGCGGATTTGAAGAGGCAGTTGCAGACTACCAGAAAGGAAATTTTATTAAGGCGTTAAATGCTTTTTTTGTGTTAGCCAAACAAGGAGATGACAAGGCTCAATACAACATAGGCTTGATCTACGCCAATGGCAAAGGAGTTAAGCTGGACATCTCCGAGGCGATAAAATGGTATGAAAAATCAGCTCTGCAAGGCAATGCATCGGCGCAATACAATCTTGCGCAAATCTATCACGAACGAATAAAAAATGATCTCCATGCAGACGAGAAAGCAAAATATTGGTATGAAAAAGCAGTTGAAGGTGGGCTCAAGGAGGCTTACAATAATCTTGCTTCATTTTATTTGGAAGGCAAGGGCGTAGAAAAAAATCCTCAAAAAGCATTTGAGCTCTTTCAAAAAGGCGCCCAAATGGGAGACAGCAGCGCCCAAGTCAATGTAGCCATCATGTATGCATGGGGGGAAGGCGTGACGCGTGATAAAATGAAAGCATATGAAAATTTTCACAAGGCGTTGGAAGGCGGAAAAAGCGAAGCCAGTGAATATCTTGATAAGCTCTGCAAGGAGAGCGCCTGGGTATGTAAAAATTAAGGATATCTTTGGCATAATTTCATCCTGTATTTTGATCGCGTAGCTCAGTTGGTAGAGCACTACCTTGACATGGTAGGGGTCGTTGGTTCGAGTCCAATCGTGGTCACCATCTTCATTTAATTTATTTCTATCAAACTTTTAGCTATAATAACCCCATTTTGAAAAATCACGTTAAATATAAAAATGATAAAAGGTTTATTTTGAGCGAAAATATTATCGGCTATATTGATGGCCACGGTAACATTATAGATACACAAACTGCGCAAGATCCTTGCGGTGTAACCCCCATAGAGTTTGACAATAGTCAAAAGGCACTCGAGATTATTCGACACTCTACCGCGCATCTTATGGCGCAAGCAATCACTGAACTTTATCCTAACTCCCAATTCTTTGTGGGGCCTGTTGTGGATGAGGGATTTTACTATGACTTTAGAGTGGATGAAAAGATAGGGGAAGAGGATCTTAAAACTATTGAAAAAAAGATGAAAGAGCTCATCAAAAAAAAATATATCATAGAAAAATATGAAATCAGCAAAGAAGAGGCACTTAAAAAGTTTGCCAATGATGATCTTAAGCTAGCAGTGCTTTCTCGTATTCCGGATAATGTGGTAAGTATCTACAAACAAGGAGAGTTTGAGGATCTTTGCAGGGGGCCCCATGTTCCTGGGTTAAGATTTCTTAATAATTTTAAGCTTACTCGTGTTGCCGGCGCATATCTTGGCGGGGATGAAAAGGCAGAGATGCTAACACGTATCTATGGTATTGCTTTTGCAGATAAAGAATCTCTCAATGCCCATATGACAATGCTTGAAGAGGCAAAAAAGCGTGACCATCGAAAAATTGGTGCAGAAATGGAACTGTTTATGTTTAATGAGGAAGCAGGTGCGGGATTGCCATTTTGGATGCCGCAAGGCGCAAAGCTTAGAGTGAAACTAGAAGAGATTCTTCATAAGGCACATCGCATTAGAGGTTATCAGCCTGTGCGTGGCCCCGAGATACTTAGGTCTGACATGTGGAGAACATCAGGCCATTATGCTTGCTATGGCGAAAATATGTATTTGACTGAGATTGATGAGCAAGAATACGGAATCAAGCCGATGAACTGTATCGGCCACATTCAGATCTTTAAGCAGACACAAAAAAGCTATCGCGATCTACCGTTAAAATTTTACGAGTATGGTGTTGTACACAGACATGAGAAATCAGGGGTGCTGCATGGGTTACTTAGAGTGCGTGAATTCACTCAGGATGATGCACACATCTTTTGTACACCGGAGCAGATCAGCAGCGTAGTCCTTGAAGTGGTAGAATTTGTGGACGCCGTAATGAAACTGTTTGGTTTCAATTATACTATGGAAGTCGCCACAAAACCGGAGAAGGCGATTGGAGAAGATAGTGTTTGGGAGCTGGCAACACAAGGCTTGAAAGATGCCTTGGACGGCAACAGCTTGCCCTATACTATAGATGAGGGCGGAGGCGCATTCTATGGTCCAAAAATAGACGTCAAGATTACTGACGCACTTGGGCGAAAATGGCAGTGCGGAACGATTCAGGTTGATTTTAACTTGCCGCAACGTTTCGATATAGAGTATGTTGCAGAGGATAACACCAGAAGGCAACCGGTAATGATTCATAGAGCAATCCTTGGTTCATTTGAAAGATTCATTGCTATCTTGACTGAACATTATGCTGGAGAATTTCCATTTTTTCTTGCGCCAACACAGGTAATATTTGTGCCAATCGCACAAAGTCATGTTGCCTACGCAAACACTCTTAAGCAAGTACTGATGCTAGAGGGAATAGATGCAGAAGTATCTGATAAAAATGATTCGCTCAATAAGCGTATTCGTACCGCAGAAAAGCAAAGAGTGCCATATGTGGTAGTTATTGGTGACGAAGAAGTGGGCACCCAAACGGTTGCAATACGCGACAGAAGAGCCAAAGAACAATATAATCTTACACAAGACGAATTTATGGTAAAATTAAAACAACAACTTCAAGAAGGTAAAATTTGAGCAAACAAAACGATAGAAGCAGGGGCAGAAAAAAAGGCGATGATGTCATCATGAATGACGAAATCAGGGCGGCGGAACTTAGGGTACTAGGTGATGATGGCGAACAATACGGGATCATTCCGAAAGCCGAGGCGCTTAGTATCGCCGAAGCAAAAGGTTTGGACTTGGTGCTTGTTTCCCCGGATGCCAAACCTCCTGTTGCTAAAGTAATGGATTACGGAAAGCATAAATACGAAGTCGAGAAAAAGAAAAAAGAAGCTAAAAAAAATCAAAAGAAAATTGAAGTGAAAGAGGTTAAATTTTCTTGCAAAATAGCAGAAAATGATATCAATTATAAAGTGAAGCATGCCAGGGAGTTTCTTGAAGATGGGAAGCATGTCAAGCTTCGTGTATTTTTACGAGGACGAGAAATGGCAAATCCAGAGTGGGGCATCGAGGTGTTGCAGCGTGTATGGCCAATGCTCCAAGATGTTGGACATCTGGAGAAGGATGCCCACCAAGAAGGCCGTTATATCAATATGTATGTCACACCGCTTAAAAAATAACTTTTATTGAATGATTTTGTGGGCCGCTTGCAGTACAGGCAGCCCAAAATTACTTTTCTTCCAAAATAAATTGATTTTAGTTGATAAAAGTATCGGCTGCACTTTCTTTTTGTAATGTTTATTTCATCTATTAATTTTATTGGGACAAGATCACGGAGGCACAAAAAAGCTTTTAGAAATATTTTAGAATATTTGGGTATAATTACGTCCCATTTTCTGTTAAGTATAGAAAAAATTCAATAGGGAGTAAGCATATGCCTAAAATGAAAAGCGTTAAAGGCGCTGTAAAGCGTTTTAAGATTAAAAAAAGCGGCAAAATCAAAAGAGGAACGGCGTTTAGAAGCCACATTCTTACTAAAGTGGATGGTAAACACCACAGAGGTATGAGAAGCCCTAAGCATGTCGACAGCGTTGATGCTAAAAACATAAAAGAGATGATTAACTAAGTTAATCCTGCAAAGTAGTATTCCCTCAATATGAGGCAAGTTCAAACAAACATGTTTGACACCTACTAAAACCCGATAAAGGGTACAAGATAAGGTAAAGGAAAAAACCATGAGAGTAAAAACAGGTGTTGTTAGACACAGAAGACATAAAAGATTATTAAAACAAGCAAGAGGATTCTATAGCGGAAGAAGAAAGCACTTCAGAAAAGCGAAAGAGCAACTCGAGCGTTCATTGGTATATGCTTACAGAGACAGAAGACAGAAAAAAAGAGATTTCAGAAGACTTTGGATTATTCGTATAAATGCTGCTGCAAGATTAAATGATTTGAACTACTCAAGATTCATGCATGGCCTTA
>JAUPLS010000114.1 GCA_030836805.1 Campylobacterota bacterium
CCGCTCCTTGTTTTTGGAAGGTCCGGAACAAACACGATATCATCGCACAGTGCAATCGCCCCAATCTCTTTTTTAATGATATTGTTGATCTCTTTGGTCAGCTCAATTTCTTCGGCTAAAGTGTCTTCTGCTTTAAGCACGATATAGGCAAAGATCCCCTCCCCTTTGATCGGGTGGGGTTTGCCTACTACTGCTACCGCTGCCACATTGGGGTGTTTTTTGATCGCTGCTTCTACTTCAGCCGTACCCATACGGTGCCCGGAAACATTGATAACATCAACTGATCTTCCGGTGATTGTTATATATCCATCTTCGTCAACCATGGCACCGTCGCCCGTAAAGTAAACCGGTTTACCTTCTTTTTTGCAATCCCCAAAATAAGATTTTACGAATCTTTCAGGGTCGCCCCAAATCGTTCTAATCATGCTTGGCCATGGCTTTGTAATGCACATAAAACCTTTGTCCCCTATCGGTGCAGGATTTCCTTCTTCATCGATAACCTCTGCTATGATTCCGGGAAGTGCAAAAGTGGCACATGCAGGCTTGATAGGCGTTGCCCCAGGAAGCGGTGAGATCATATGCCCGCCCGTTTCCGTCTGCCAATAGGTATCCACAATGGCACATTTGCTTCCGCCGATTTCTTCATAATACCATTTCCATGCGGCAGGATCGATCGGTTCACCGACTGTTCCCAATACTCTAAGCGAACTTAGATCGTATTTTTTAGGCTCATTTTCACCTGTCTTATGAAGAAGCCTGATCGCTGTAGGTGCTGTATAGAATTGATTGATCTGATACTCTTCGACCATTCTCCAACATCTCCCTGCATCAGGGAATGTAGGTACGCCTTCAAACATTACCGTAGTTGCACCGGCAGCAAGAGGGCCATAGACGATATAGGTATGTCCTGTGATCCAACCTACATCGGCTGTACACCAATAGGTGTCATTCTCTTTGAGATCAAATACCCATTCCATGGTCATTTGTGCCCATAGAATATATCCGGCACTTGAATGCTGCACCCCCTTAGGTTTTCCGGTGCTTCCTGAAGTGTAAAGCAAGAAAAGAGGATCTTCGCTTTCCATTGGCTCTGCTTCACACTTTGATGATTCATTTTTGATAAGTTCATAATAAGCGTAGTCCCGCCCCGCTTCCCAGTGAATCTCTTCGCCGTTTCGTTCAACAACACACACTGCTTTGACACATTCGCATCCTGTACTGAGCGCTTCATCCACCACCGGTTTGAGCATATAGGGGCTGCCTTTTCTGTAGGCTCCGTCTGATGTCACAACAAGTTTTGCCTCAGCATCGATGATTCTGTCTCTAAGCGCTTCAGCACTAAAGCCGCCAAATACAACAGAATGAATAGCCCCTATCTTCGCACAGGCGAGCATACTGATTGCAGCTTCGGGGATCATCGGCATATAAAGAACCACTCTGTCCCCTTTAGTGATACCAAATTGATTTTTAAACATATTGGCTGTTTTGTTGACTTCATAGGAAAGTTCTCTATAGGTAAGTACTTTTTGATCGCCGTTATCCCCCTCAAAGATAATAGCCGCCTTATTTTTACGCGTTGCTAAATGCCGATCGATACATTGGTGTGCTACATTGAGCCGTCCACCTTCAAACCACTTGTAAAAGGGTGCTTCGCTTTCATTGAGTACCGTATCGAACGGTTTGAACCAATCAATTTTTTCTTTTGCGTAATCACCCCAAAAACCTTCATAGTCTTCTTTTGCCTTATTCATCAAAGCATGATATTCATCCATACTTTTGATAGAGGCATTTGAAGCATATTGTGGATTTGGCTGATAGATCTCTTGTAACATTTATTTTCTCCTGTTTATTTTAATTTAACGGTATGTTTTAATTTTAAATATATCATGGCTGTCATAATCGCATCATTAAGTGCATCATGCGCCTTCAGTCTAGGCAGCGCTAGATCGCCCACTATTGTATCAAACCTCAGGTCTATGTCTCCTTGAGGGATTGTGGAAATTTTTTTATCATAATAAAGTGCTGAAACCTCCTCTTGCCTGTTGGGTAATGTAATTCCAAACATTTTTTTAGTATATTTATTGATCATTGCGACGTCAAATTCCAGATAATACCCCGCAAGCGTTCTGTTTCCGATAAAATACAAAAACGCTTCAATTGCTTCTTCGGGCACAACAGCATCCTGGAGATCACAGTTTCTTATCTGGTGTATCTTGATGCTCTCATGAGCCATTTCGTTTTTTTGCTGCACATAGATATGCAATGCCTGATCTGTAAGGATTTTGTCGCCTTTGATTTTAACTGCACCAATCGAGACAATATGATCTTTTTTTGGATCAAGCCCTGTTGTTTCACAGTCAAAGACTACGATTTCATCATTGGGAATCTCATCAAATAAAAAAACAAAGCGCTCATCTCTCAAATGTTTGCGATTCCATTTGCGCTTTAGGCTTTCAAACATTTATCCCACCATCGAGAGATGAAAATGGTAACTTATCATCTTTTTAAATGACTGGACACTCTTAATAGCTTCTTTAAGCAGATCACGCTCAAGTTTCCCTATCTCTACAACTGAAATATAGTTGTCTATTTTTTTTCCTTTTGCTGACTTTTCGAGCTGAGAATGCAATCTTAAGGTATTGATGACTTCAAAAGCCTCAATCAACTCACTTGCATCTTCTTTGCTCATAAATCCTATATTGTTTAATGCTTTGATTCTTAAAATCGTATTGGTTGGTTCAATTGCATGCTCAAGAGCCAGCGCACGAACCCCATGAACCAGTGCAAAAAGTGCACCTTTTTTGATGTCTATTTCATTTTGATGTTCTTTGGCGCCCGTCACAAACTGGGAAAAAAGCCCCAAAGCAGATTCAAAATGCTCAACAGGTTTTGCAAAATGCGCTAAAACACTTTTATATCCGCTCATTTTCTGTATAAGATACTCACGAAGATGGGCATGCAAGTTCTTTTCTCCGGCTACTGCTATGGAATCAAATAAAATTGCCATATTTATGAAACCTTCATGGCTTTGCCCCTCTATCCAGCTGTCAATATCATTTTTATAGTCATCGATAGACTTGCACCACTGCGGATTGATAACCATAACATTTCCACTACAGCGAGGAAACCCTATTTTATCTAGCGTTAGAATAAAATGTTGCGCAACCTCTTTTATATCATCAGGCAAGAACCCTTCTTCAAAAATTAAGGCATTATCCTGATCTGTTCTTAAGATTTGCTCCCCTCTTCCTTCACTTCCGAGCAAGATTAATGTACATTTTTTGTGCCAAGATTTTGGAAAAATCATTTCAAAGAGTCTAAGATACATTTTTTTATTGATTTCGGAAACCAATTTGGCGATATATCTACTCTTGACCCCTTTGGCATGTAAAGCACTGATCATTATTTCCACTCTTTTAGCTGCATCGATCACGGCTTCAAGTGTAGATGCTTTTTCCATCTGTGCTGAAATGAGATAAGATTGATTGGAGAAAAAACTCAGCAAATCAATCAATTCCAAAACCCCCAACACCTCTCCTGCTTTATTGAGTACAGGAAGATGTTTGATCGTGTGTTCAGTCATCAAAAGCAAAATATTAAAAAGCAATTCGCTTTCTTCTATGGAGATCACAGGGTAGCTTTGTATGTCTGAAAGGCAATGAAGTTCTTCGGTTTGCTGATGCAATATATAGTACCTAAAGTCTGCATCGGTAACAATGCCGTATCCTTGTGGATTTTGAACAATCACCGAAGTTGCATTGTATTCTTCCATTTTTTTGAGAGAATCTATGATGGGCACATCAGAAGCCAAAACGCACGCTTTATGTAAGATGCTCTTGTCCACCCTTGCCATCATCAAATCACTCATTGCCGCATATTCTCGTTTTTCTTTAAGCATTTCAAGACGCTCAACGATTGATGAAAAAAAATAATCCTTAAATGTCTTGCTTGCCTCACAGAGTTTCAAAAATATCTCTTTATTGATCTCGTAGCAAATCAACTCTTCTGTCACCCTATACTGATAAAGTGAAGCTTGATTTTTAAGTAGTTCGATACCGCCAAAAGCATCATGTGCCCGATACATATCGATAAGCTCATCGTCATTGTTCACTTCAACCATCCCTTTAATGATGACAAATAATTTATCAAAAAGAAAATTTGGTTCTATAAGTATAGTGTGATTGGGGTAATAGGCGATCTGCGCATTGCGCTCTATTAAAGCAAAAGTGGTTTCATCTAAAAATGAAAAGGGGGGATGAACCTTAAGTGTTTCCAGTAGTGCAATCATGTGCAGTCTCCTATCTGTAAAGCCGCATGGGCGGCCTCACATCTTTTAATGCTTTTAGTGTGCTGATGCACCTTCTGCTCCAATACCTGTTTGGGATCTGATATCTTGTGCATCAAATGCTTCTATTTCACGAGCTGCATCATCGCTTTTATCGGTAAACGAGAAGAACCAGATCGCCACAAATGCTGCTATCACAGAGAAAAGTGCCGGGTGCTTATAGGGGAAAATGGCCTCGGCGTTACCAAGCACTTCAACCCAAATTACAGGACTCATAATCAATAATACGACTGTCGTAGCAAGCCCGATAAAGCCGCCGATCACCGCGCCGCGTGTCGTTAGCTTCTTCCAGAACATTGCCAAGAAAAGTACCGGAAAGTTTGCCGATGCTGCAATCGCAAAAGCAAGCCCTACCAAAAATGCGATATTTTGTTTCTCAAAAGCAATCCCAAGGAAAATGGCGATCACACCAAGTCCCACCGTTGCCATTTTGGAAACCCTCATCTCTTTGGCTTCATCAACTTTGCCTTTCATGAAGACGTTAGCATAAAGATCATGCGAAATAGCTGAAGCTCCCGCCAAAGTAAGCCCTGCAACAACCGCCAAAATCGTAGCAAATGCTACCGCAGAGATAAAACCTAAAAAGAAGTTTCCGCCCACAGCATGTGATAAATGTACCGCAGCCATATTGTTGCCGCCCAAGATAGGTGCACCACCTTCAATTGCTTGTTTAGCAAGATCAAGATACTCTGGGTTATTGAGAACCATTACGATGGCACCAAATCCGATGATAAATGTCAGAATATAGAAATATCCGATAAAACCTGTTGCAAAAAGTACAGATTTTCTAGCCTCTTTGGCGTCTGCAACTGTAAAAAATCTCATCAATATGTGAGGCAATCCGGCCGTTCCCAGCATCAATGCAAGCCCAAGGGAAATCGCAGAGATAGGGTCAGAAACCAATCCGCCGGGACTCATGATCGCCTCGCCTTTAGGATGCACCTCTACTGCTTTGGCAAAAAGCGCCTCAAAATTAAATCCAAAATGTGCCAACACTGCCAATGCCATAAAAGTAGCGCCGGCAAGCAACAAACATGCTTTAATAATTTGTACCCAAGTGGTTGCCAGCATACCTCCGAAAGTCACATACATGATCATCAAAGCGCCGACAAGCACTACTGCCCAAGAATAAGGAAGTCCAAAAAGAAGCTGAATAAGCTGTCCTGCTCCTACCATCTGAGCAATGAGATACAACACAACCGTTGCAATCGCCCCTGAGGCTGCCATACTTCTTATGGGCCCTTGCTTGAGCCTATAGGCAACTACATCCGAAAAGGTATATTTTCCGAGGTTTCTTAGTCTTTCAGAGACCAAAAACAAAATGACCGGCCAACCGACCAAAAAGCCGATAGAGTAGATCAATCCATCATAGCCGGCGCCATAAACCAGTGCCGAAATTCCCAAAAAGGAAGCCGCCGACATATAGTCTCCTGCGATCGCCAATCCATTTTGAAATCCTGTAATTCCTCCGCCTGCGGTATAGAAATCTTTTGCTGTCTTAGTTCGTTTAGCCGCCCAATAGGTAATACCTAAAGTTCCTGCCACAAAGACCAAAAACATAATAATCGCCGAGACATTCAGAGGCTGTTTTTGCACCTCACCCTCTAGCGCACCCGCCGCAAATACCATAGCACCCAGTGCCATGAAAGATAGTAAAATTTTCTTCATCTTCGCCCTTTTATTTTAATGCCTCTTTGACTTGACGGCTCAAGTCGTCAAATTCAGTGTTGGCTCTTTTGACATAAATTCCCGTCAAGACAAAAGCAATCACAATAATTCCTACTCCCACAGGAATACCCCATGTGGTAACGCCAGAACCTAGTTTGACACCAAGCAAGCTTGGATCAAATGCGATAACCAATATAAATCCATAATAAATCACCAGCATGATCGCAGAAAGCGTCCACGCAAAGCGGCTTCTTTTTGAAACAAGCTCTTGGTATCTGGGATCATTTTTGATCTGCTCTACAGTTTCTTTTTTCATCATTTCTCCTTGTTAGAAATTATAATTTAC
>JAUPLS010000115.1 GCA_030836805.1 Campylobacterota bacterium
GTAGGCCAATTTGAAGCGGGAGAAATTAATGAAGCTGAACTTAAAGATATTGAATGCAATGCCTGCCCAAGCGGCGGATCCTGCTCGGGCATGTTCACAGCCAACTCCATGAATACACTCATGGAAGCAATGGGAATTGCACTTCCGGGGAATGGAACCATTCTTGCTTTGACTCCTGAGAGAACAGAGCTTTACAAAAAAGCGGCTCGCCGCATCTGCGAAATAGCCAAATCAGAACAAGCAGAACGTGAAAAATATAAACTTAGAAACATTCTTAATGAAAATGCTGTACGCAATGCATTTGCAGTGGATATGGCGATGGGGGGAAGCTCCAATACTGTTTTACATATGCTGGCTATAGCAAAAGAAGCTGAAGTAAACTTCAATCTTGAAGATATAAATGCTATTAGCAAACGAGTTTCGCATATAGCAAAAATCTCTCCTTCTTTAACAACGGTGCACATGGAGGATATCAATAAAGCCGGTGGAGTCAATGCCGTCATGCATGAGATGATGAAGCGTGGAGATCATGTTCTTATTGATAACCTTACTATTACGGGCGAAAGTTTGTATAAAAAAATAGCGAATGCTAAAATTTTAGATACCAATATTATTCATACTATAGACAATCCCTACTCAAAAGTTGGCGGGCTTGCCATACTCTATGGAAATCTTGCCGAACAGGGAGCTGTTATCAAAACGGCGGGCATCACAGGAAGTAGGGTTTTTACTGGTACTGCGGTATGTTTTAATTCCCAAGATGAAGCTATCGAAGGTATTCTCAAGGGAAAAGTAAAGGCCGGAAACGTAGTTGTTATTCGCTACGAAGGCCCCAAAGGCGGCCCGGGAATGCAAGAGATGCTAAGCCCGACAAGCCTTATTATGGGGATGGGGCTTGGCGATAAAGTTGCATTGATTACTGACGGAAGATTTTCCGGTGCAACCAGAGGTGCAAGCATTGGGCATGTCAGTCCTGAAGCTGCCGAAGGTGGGCTGATCGGATTGCTTCAGGATGGCGATGAAATTTTTATTGATGTGGACAATTATATACTGGAAGCGAAACTTACCTTTGAGGAAATAGCAGAAAGAAGAGATCGTTTTAAACCTATCATTAAACCTCTTGCAAGCAAATGGCTCAAACAATATAGAGCTCTGGTTACCAATGCCAGCTCCGGGGCTGTTTTGGAAACAGAATAAAACAAAGCAAAGACTCTCCTCTTTAGGGGGTCTTTGGAGGAAAATATAATTTAGAAAATTTTAGAGGGATGTTGAAGTTGGAGGAGTAACTCTTCTTGCCACTTTAAATCTTTCGTTATAAAAAGATTTTGATAAATCAGTTATAACCACTTTATTTTTAGCTGAACTCGCATGGATGAATTTACCATCCCCGATATAAATACCTACATGATTAACATATCCTTTGCGACTTTTGGATGTATCAAAAAATACAAGATCGCCTTTGCGCAACTCTTTTTTGCTTACAGGTTTGCCCACTTTGGACTGCGCTATCGCTCTTCTTGGAAGGCTGATGCCATTTTTCTTATATACATAAGTCGTCAAACCCGAACAATCAAAAGTATCTCTATTTCCTGTTGCGCCCCAAACATATTTTTTCCCTAATTTTTGTTTTGCTAAAGTAGTAATTTTTGTAGGCTCAACATTACACAAAGTTGTATTTTTTAATTTAGCGGTTTTTGAAGATATTTTTTGATTATTTTTTTGTACACGGTCGCTGGCCAAAGGAGCAGCATGAGAAACAAGGGCTGTTTTTAGAATGTCATTTGACTGTTTCTTTTTTGCCGCCAATGATTTTATTGCTTTTTTCTCTTTTTGAAGTTTATTTGTCTTGGTTGCAACTTGAATTATTTTTTTGTTTTTACTCTGGACATTCGTGTTTTGTGGTATTTGTATGATTCTGCCGAGCTTAAGAGTCTCTCTGTTTTTAATATTGTTCGCTCTTTTTATTCCATCAATAGTTGTGTGATGCTTGCGGGCTATAGCAAAAAGAGTGTCTCCTTTGTGAATAGTGTATGCTATAGATTTTACACTATTTTTTTGTGCCATTTTTTTACTTGTTTTGACACCGACAGGCACTTTTAGCACCTTGCCGAGTTTAAGAACTTCTCCTTGTTTAATGCTGTTAGCCTTTTGAAGTTCTATAACACTGGTATCATATTTTCGAGCTATTGTATAAAGAGAATCCCCGCTTTTTATAGTGTGGTTAGTTAATTTTCCAGATGCATAAATGGTTGTTGTCGAGAGAGACATCGTGAGTAATAGTGTGTAAAATTTCTTCAAAAATACTCCTTCTTTTTAAAATTCTAATTTCAACATCAATGACCTGTGTCAAAAATACTCCTACCATTCTAACAACTTTAAATTAACAAAAAATAAACATTGGTTGAAATTTAACTTAAATATCCTACGGCTCCAAATATCGTTACATACTATAATATAATCTGCAATCCTTGATGCATTTATATAATCTGGACAATTACTCTGTGGACATAAAATTTATTCTTCTATTCCATAAAATGAGGGGCATTATCGGTTGATTGGGTGCTGACCCTGAGAGGCAAATGAAGCTTGGATTACTTTATATTTGTTATTGCAAAACCGCCTATTCATATTTTATCCACAAATCATTGTATAATTTTTATAAAATAGACAGGGGCGAATCATGAAACATATACTTATTTCAATTGCGATACTTCTTCTTCTGAGCGGATGCCAAGATGCCAAAGAGAAACAGGCTCAACATGATGCAACGGTTGCGCAAGAAGCCAGAGAACAGCTATTTGAAGAGCTTAAAGCCAAAGAAATGGCCGACCAAAAAGCCAAAGAAGAAAAAGAGAAAGATTCAAAACTTTCACAAATTGGCATCACTATAGATAAAGGTGTACTTACTGTCGATACCAATAAAACCAAAGGTTTTCTTCAAGATTTAGGCAACAAGTTAGAAAATAAAATGACAGCCATAAACAAAGATCTTGAAGATGGTACGCTTAGCGAAAAAAATGCCGGCGTTGAGCTTAATAAAACACATATCAATATTGATCTCAATAAAACTAAAAGTTTTCTTGAGGACTGGAGTAAAAAAATGCAGGCATTTATAAAAGAATTGGATGATATAGTAAAAGGGTTGGACGAGAAAGCCAAAAATGAATAAATGAAGCTAAAAATGTATTTTGATACTTGGGAGAAAGGTTGGCAGAGAATGATTAATAGCGAAAAAAGGCGAAGAAGCACGCCAAAAGCGAGCTTCTAAGCGAAGAAAACTTATTTTGCAAGTGCCGCTTTTGAAGCAGTAGCTACTTTTGTAAACGCTTCGGGTGCATTCATAGCCATATCAGCAAGAATTTTTCTGTCAAGTTCGATGTTTGCAAGCTTAAGGCCATGCATGAATCTTGAGTAGTTCAAATCATTTAATCTTGCAGCAGCATTTATACGAATAATCCAAAGTCTTCTGAAAAGCGAAAGAGCAACTCGAGCGTTCATTAGTATATGCTTACAGAGACAGAAGACAGAAAAAAAGAGATTTCAGAAGACTTTGGATTATTCGTATAAATGCTGCTGCAAGATTAAATGATTTGAACTACTCAAGATTCATGCATGGCCTTA
>JAUPLS010000116.1 GCA_030836805.1 Campylobacterota bacterium
CAAAATTTCTACAAGGCTGTCGCCGATATCTGTATAATTGTAGTTTGCCAAACACCCAATAAAGATAGCAACCCTTGGTTTTTTGCCTTCTTTTTTGGCAAGAATTTCTTCCGGATAACTGTTAAGAAAACTTGTTTTGGCCATAGAGGGAAGAAGCCTTCCTTTTTTAACCATAGGCAAAGAGAATTTAGCTTTTAGCCCTCTGCCTTTTTCATCCTGTGCCAATGCACACGTCTTAAACATGAAACCGAATTTCATCACAAGATCCATGATCCTGCGATGACGCAACAAGAAAAAGAAGCCTCTTTTGAACCAAGCGATACCAAACTTGTCAGCGATATCTGCACGCACCTCCTCTATGACCATATCTGTAGCCAATGAATTGGGGCAGACATCTACGCAATTGGTGCACAAAAAACAGCTTTCAAAAATATTTTTAGCGGTTTTATCCAGTTCCAGTTCCCCTCGCTCATAGGCTCCCAAAAGATCGATAAAACCGCGAGGCGAGGTTGTCTCGTCCGGATTGATCTGGTGTATGGTGCATACAGGGATACATTTTCCGCATTTAATGCAAGCATCACTGGTTGCGGTGAAGTTGAAAATTTCTTCAGGTTTTCTCATTGGCCCTCTTAGACTGTTTTTGAAAATGTTTTTTTATTTTGTGCGTATTTGTTCATATAGGCATCAAAAGGCATAGCGATATTTCGTATGAGAAGTGTGCCTGTCGAACTGACACGTATATTCTCTTGGGTGATGCTCAGCAAGTCTGCTTCGGCAAACTCCTTCAGGGATTCCATCGCGTCGGCAAAATAGTCTTTAAATATGATACCATACTCGTTTTCAACACGTTTAATATCTATAGAGAAATTTGCCATAAGCTCCATGATGACCGCTTTGCGAATAAAATCATCCTCGCTTAGCGCTATCCCTCGGTCAAACGGCAGCTTTCCTGCATCCAGTGCAGCTTCGTATGCGGCCATCTCTTTGGTGTTTTGGGCGTAATATCTGCTTCCCTCCCCAATACTTGTCAATCCTATTCCGATGAGATTGGCACCGCCTTTGGTGGTATATCCTTGAAAGTTTCGATGCAATTCGCCTTTTTTAATAGCGGTAAAAAGTTCATCTTCAGGTTTGGCAAAATGATCCATGCCTACCATTTTATACCCATTGCGTTCAAAAAAATCAATAGTGTATTGGAATATTTGAAGTTTGACGTCTGGAGACGGAAGAGTTGTTTCATCAAATTTTCGCATTGTTTTTTTGAGCCAGGGGACATGAGCATAGTTAAAAACAGCCACTCTGTCGGGAGCAAGGCTAAAAGCAAGTTCCAATGTTTTTTTGAAGCTTTCAAAGGTTTGATGGGGCAAGCCGTAAATTAGATCGATATTGATGCTGCCGATCCCATATTTCCGAGCCAGATCAACGGCAGCTTTTGTCAGGTCGTAAGGCTGGATGCGATGGATCTCTTCTTGCACTTTGGGGTCAAAATCCTGTACGCCAAAACTGATACGGTTAAAGCCGTGTTTGACGAATACCTGCATCTGCTCTTCGTTGAAAAAACGCGGATCGATTTCGCAGCTGATCTCAGCGTTTTGACTCCAGTGGGGGAATTTGGATTTGATATAGGTGACAATCTCATCGAGTTCAAAAGCTTTGTAGAAAGTCGGGGTTCCTCCGCCAAAATGAAACTGTATCACTTCTCTTGAGGTGTCAAGCTGCAAAGCTAAGATATCAATCTCTTTTTTAAGATATTCTATATAACGGCTTAGTTTGTCTTCTTTTGAAGTAAATACCACATTGCATCCGCAAAAATAACATGCACTCCTGCAAAAAGGCAAATGTACATACAAAGAGAGCTTTCCCTGTTCGGTTTTGAGACATTGAAGATAATTTTCGTAGGTGAATGTTTCACTAAACTCCAGCGCAGTAGGATAGCTGGTATAGCGAGGGCCGGGTTTGGAGTATTTGCTGAATTTTTCTAAATCAATTTGGCTCAATTTATTTTCCTTGTTTCTTCATTGCGATGATTGTCCAACCATACCATAATCCCTTTTTGTGCATGGAGCCTGTTTTCTGCTTCACAGAAGATTACTTTCGCATGTGCTTCAAAAACTTCTTCACTCACTTCATAGCCCCTATAGGCAGGCAGGCAGTGTAAGAAGATAGCATCCTTTTTCGCTAAAAACATCATTGCATCATCTACCATATAACCCTCAAACGCCTTAAGCCGAATCTCTTTTTCCTGCTCCTGTCCCATGGAAACCCAGGTGTCCGTAGTCACCACATCAGCATCTTTAACCGCCTCTTTGGGGTCGTTTCCGAATATAATTTTGGCTTCGCTTTCTTGGGCCATATTGAGTGCTTTTTTAGTGATTGTCTCATCGCATTCATACCCTTTGGGCGTGGCTATGCGCAATTCAAATCCAAGTTTTGCAGCCAACATCAGCCAGGAGTGTGCCATATTGTTTCCGTCTCCCACATAGGCTACAATGGGATTTTTGCCTTTGCCGAACTCTATCATCGTCAAATAGTCCGTCATAAGCTGTACAGGGTGGTACGAATCGGTCAATCCGTTGATAACGGGCACCTTTGAGTAGGCGGCAAATTCTTCTAGCTTGCTTTGCTCAAACGTGCGTATCATCACCATATCCACCATACGTGAGATGACTCTGGCTGTGTCCTTCATCGGTTCGCCGCGTCCCAGCTGGATATCATTGGCAGAAAGAAAAAGCCCTATACCGCCTAGTTGATAGATGCCCGTCTCGAAGCTTACACGCGTACGGGTAGAGCTTTTCTCAAAGATCATGCCAAGCGTCTGGTGCTCCATATACGGAACAAACTGTTTTTGCTTGGTTTGTGATTTGATCTTCTGTGCCAAAGCAATCATCTCTAAAAGTTCGTCTTTGGTAAAATCTGCCAATGTTAAAAAATGTCTCATCTGTATATCCTCATACCGGAACCATAGCGGTGAAAATTTAAAAGAAATTATTCTACCATAAAAGGTTTGAAAGTCCAATAGAGACAAAGGGAGAAGCGTGATTCTTCTCCTTGAGAAAAAATATTTATTTTTGCAACAAAAGTGCTGCCTCTTTTGCGTGGTAAGTAATGATAATATCTGCTCCGGCACGTTTAAATCCGAGCAATGTTTCCATCATCACCTTTTCATAGTCTATCACACCTGCTTTGGCAGCCATTTTGAGCATGGCATATTCGCCGGAAACATTATAGACGGCCAAAGGCAGTCTGGTATTGTTTTTGATGTCTCTTACCACATCAAGATAAGCAAGGGCAGGCTTGACCATCAGAATATCCGCTCCCTCTTTTTCGTCTTCCATACTTTCAGCAATTGCTTCATTTCTGTTGGCAGGGTTCATCTGGTAGCTTCTTCTGTCTCCAAAGCTTGGGCTTGATTCTGCTACGTCCCGGAATGGACCATAGTAGGCTGAGGCAAATTTGGTAGAGTAGCTCATTACGGGAAGATTTTCATATCCGGCCGCATCAAGTCCGCCTCTAATCGCAGTGATCATTCCATCCATCATTCCGCTTGGGGCAATCATGTCTGCGCCGGCCTTGGCATGCACGACGGCTTGCGCGGCAAGATTGTTGAGCGTGATGTCGTTATCAACGGTATGCAAGATAGGATCAAGCACACCGCAGTGCCCATGATCTGTGTATTCGCAAAAGCAAAGGTCGGTAACAACAAACATGTCGGGATGGGCCTTTTTGACTGCCCTGATCGTCTGGGCAATAATCCCGTGTTCACACATGGCATCGCTGCCTACGCTGTCTTTGACATCAGGTATCCCAAAAAGTATGATGGCGTAAATTCCCAGTTTTTTCAGTGCTTCGCATTCTTTGACAATTTCATCAATACTCATTTGGTAAACACCCGGCATCGAGGCCACTTCATTTTTAATTCCTGTGCCGCTTCTTGCAAAAAGCGGATAGATAAAATCATCTACACGCAGATGTGTTTCTTGGAGCAGGTCTCTTAAAACCGGATTGATTCTTCTTCTTCTAAAACGCGTAAACATGATAACAACCTTCAACTAATATAAAAAGCATTTTACAATAATTATCAATTATTCATTATTAATTATTAATTCTTGATGTATAATTCTGCCATGAATAGTATAAAAATATCAAAAGTTGCTCAGCTTCCAACCCGTTATGGCCTATTTAAAATTCAAGCTTTTAGAGAACAAGAAAAAGAACATTTGGCTATTTTTACCGAGCCGCTTCCTGAGATTCCTGTTGTACGTGTGCATTCTGAATGTCTGACGGGGGATGCACTTGGTTCTTTGAAGTGTGATTGCGGCGAACAGCTTCAAGCAGCACTGAAGTATATTGCCAAAAATGGCGGCATGGTTATTTATCATAGACAAGAAGGCAGGAATATAGGATTGCTCAACAAAGTCAATGCCTATGCGCTTCAGGATCAAGGATATGATACGGTCGCAGCCAACCATCAGCTTGGATTTAAAGCCGATGAACGCACCTATGAGATGGTTGAGTTTATTTTAAACTATTTTGGGATAAAAAAAATGAAACTTCTCACCAACAATCCTAAAAAAATAGAAAGTCTGGAAAATATAGAGATCATAGAGCGTTTACCCATACAAATAGAATCCAATCCTTATAACGAAGGATATTTAAAAGTTAAAAAAGAGCAGATGGGGCATTTGCTTTAGTGAAGAGCATAGGGCAAAGAGTGAAGAACAATAAACTTGAAAAATTATTGATAAGCGAAGAGATTAAGATTGATGAAAGTGCAGTGGATAAACTTGTTTGTTTTGCCGATTTGCTTCATGAATGGAATCAGATACACAACCTTACCGGCGCTAGAACGATAGCAGATATCTATAGAAATATCGTTGATTCACTGTATCCCCTCACATTTATCTCTCCTCCCAAAACATTATTGGATGTGGGTACAGGGGCAGGATTTCCGGGCCTTGTGTTGGCTATTGTTATGCCGGACACCGAGGTCTTGCTTGCTGAGCCTCTCAAAAAGAGAGTCTCTTTTCTTAAATATGCGATTATAGATCTGGGGCTTTCCAACGTAACCGTGGAAGCCAAAAGAGTAGAAAAAATAGAGCATGAACCTTTTGAGCTCATCTCTTCCCGCGCTGTGACAAACACTAAACTCCTTTTGGATCTGACTCAAAAAGTCAGCGATAAAAAAACAGCGTATCTGTTTTATAAAGGAAGTCGTGTTTTGGAGGAAGTGGGAGAGGTGCAACATCAGTTAAGTTATGATATAGTACAAAAAAACCAACGCAATTATCTGTATATTAAAGGTCAATGATGATATTAAAACTTCTTATTTTTGTTTTAGTGGGATTGGCCGTCTATAAATTTTTTGGAGGAAAGTTTCCCACGCTTGGCAAAACAAAAGAAGAAAAAAAAGTGGAGGAAGATACCCTTGTAGAGTGTGAAAAATGCGGTACCTACGTGACACTCAAAGAGAGTATCGTCGTAAATGGGAAGCACTACTGTTCCAAAGAGTGCACTAAAAAGATTTCATAAAAAGAGAGATGATATGATTATTATAGGTCATCCGTGGATAAAAAGCAGTCGTTTTCGATATGTATTTTCAGAAGAAGATATCAAGCAGACCCAGGCAGATGATGTAGTTTTATTGGAGCCCTTGGCAGATTCGCATGCGTATGCCCGATATTGCCAGGCTAACCATATCCCGTATGGTGTGGTGGTTAATACCCTAGAAGAAGCTATTTTGGCAAATGCATTGGGCGCCTCCTATATTGTCTGCGAAGAGGATGATGCGTTGATGATACAGCCCGTAGCGCAAACGTATCTTTTTGATGCCCGCGTGCTGGTGCTTGTGTATGATGTGAAAAGTATCAGCAAGATTGCAAGAGAGGGTATTGACGGTGTGCTTTTTGCAGAGGCTATATACTAAAGCAGCCCCCTTGCGTGAGTTTAGCCAATTTAAGATCACTTATACGATCATTATCCTCAATCTTTTGGCCTATCTTTTTACCTCTTTTTTAAGTGGCAGTATTGCAGAGATGAATTTGCAAAAACTGGTGGATGTAGGCGCACTGTATGGTCCTTATGTGGTATTCAAAGAGGAGTGGTGGCGCTTGGGAAGCGCGATGTTTTTGCATGGCGGGATGACACACATTCTTATGAATATGGTCTCTTTGTATCTTGTGGGAAGAGGCGCAGAGATCTATTTTGATGCCAAGTCGTATGTGGTGATTTATTTTTTTTCAGGGATTATTGGAGCACTTGTTTCTTTGATCGTGCATCCTCAGAGTGTGGGTGTGGGCGCATCGGGAGCGGTATTTGGCCTCTTTGGAGCATTGGCAGGATTTTTTTTGGCGCATCGTGACCGGCTCGCCCTGCAAAGCAAAGCGTTCATGAAAGACTTTGGAGTCATCATCCTTATCAATATCATATTTGGACTAGCTGTTCCAAGCGTGGATATGAGTGCACATATTGGTGGACTGATCGTAGGATTTGTGGGCGGATTTGTGATCCAGAGAAACGCAAAATGGTTCGTATCCTATGTCGTAGCGATGCTGTTATTTATCTTCTTTTTTTATGCCGTATTGCCTGAGGTGTACATGGGCATATTTAGACCATGAAATATTTTCTGGGTTTACTTTTAATCTATTTTTTTTCCGGATGCAGCGTTAAGCCCGTGGTTTCTCCTCCCCATGCAAAAGTAATGCTGCTCGCACAGCAGTTTGTTTCTCTGGATCAAAACGTATCGCATGCAGAAGCACAAATGCTCGCTCTGGATATATTTGACTATACGGCCCAATTGACACAAAGGTACGATTTGGTTTCTCCTCCGATGTTCCACAACTTTTTGGTCAATACAGGTATGCGCGAAGGGGGTTTGTGTTACCAGTGGAGCGATGCACTCTATGCACATTTGCGAGCAAAAAAATATTTGGGCTTTGAGTTTCATTTGGCTGTAGCGAACGAGGGAGAGTATTTTGGCGAACATAATGCCCTGGTTGTTGTACAAAAAGGCGGAAAAGTCGAGGAGGGGATTATTGTTGATCCATGGCGTCATTCGGGTGAACTCTTTTTTGCAAAGTTCAAAGAAGACCCACTATACCAATGGAAACACAGACTCAACAGATGCCAGTGCAAAGAATGATCGTTTTAATTTAGAGAGGCAGGTAGATTTTGTCGATCAACTCTTGATATTCACTAGATGCGTCACTGTCTATGGTGATACCCCCCCCGCTTTTATAAAAGAGTTTTTTGTTTTCTTGCTCTATAAAACGTATCATCACGCTTGAGCGTACGGTTGCATCGTTATAGATGCCAAAAATACCGGTATAAAATCCCCTATCGTAGTCTTCTGTGCGGTTGATGATATCGACAGTACTTTTTTTTGGTGTGCCTGAGATTGAACCTGCAGGCAGAATTTTAGACAGAAGTGTGCCAAAATGGTCTTGCCAGTCATCAGGAAGTTTGGCTGTGATCTTGGAGCTCACCTGTAAAAGCTCTTTTTTTCCGGCTTGAATCTTTTCTATGTAGCGGAACTTCTCCACATTGACGTTGGAGGCAATAATGCCAAGGTCGTTGCGCATCAGATCTACGATCATCACATGCTCGGCCATCTCCTTTTCATCATTAAGGATGATTGATTCGGCATTTGGAAGATTGGCATCTATGGTGCCTTTCATGGGATAAGTTGCGATAATATTCTCTTTTATTTCTATAAAACGTTCAGGAGAAAAACAGACAAATTCATCTTTAAAACAGAGTTTGAATTTTGCTTTCGCATAGGTAAATATCTCTTTAAGAGTGAGGTTGGTCTCTATGGGGGTTTTGAACGTGAGGTTCAGCAGATAGGTATTGCCTGAGCGTATCTCTTCTTGTATGTGTTCAAGTGTTTTTTTGTATTGGGCAAAATCGACAGGGAAGGAAGCAAAGGAAATGTTTTGCGTAGATTTTTTTGCAGGATAATTGCGCCAATCCTCCAATTTGTAGTAGATTCCCTTTCCCAATAGGTTTAAAGGCTTGGCAAAGATTTTTTGTGCATCAAAAGAGACCACAAATAAAAAAGGAGTGCGTGTTTTTGCCAAAAGATCTATCTGCTTAAATCCTTGTGCATTATCCATCCAAGCATCAGCAGACATCAGGCATCTAATAGAAGAAGTTTGAGCACAGCCATGCGTATATAAACCCCATTTTTGACCTGCTCAAGTACTTTGCATCTAGAATCTTTTAGTATTTCATCACTGATGTCAATATTGCGCATGACAGGACCCGGATGCAAGATGAGTATCTCTCTGTCGCCCAAGCGATCCTGGCTGATACAATAATGTTTTGAATAGGTCTCATAGTCATCAAACAAAGGAGTGGCATGGCGCTCAAGCTGCGCTCTAAGGCTCATGATGACATCAACCTCATCAAGCACCTCTTCGAGTCTTTCGTATTGGGGCAGGTTGCTTTCAGGCATAAAAGGCTGGGGGGCGACCAAAATGACCCTCATTCCCATTCGTACAAATAAACGGATACCCGAACTTGCAACGCGTGAACTGATGATATCGCCAACGATGGCAATTGTCTTGCCCGAAACATTTCCATCGAAATGCTCCATCATCGTAAATAGATCCAGCAGTGCTTGCGTAGGATGTGCGTAGCTTCCTGCTCCGGCATTGATGACCGAAGTCATTTTTTTATCTGCCAAGAGCTGCGGCGTATGGTTTTCCCAGTGACGTATGATCACCCCATCAGGTTCCATAGCACAGAGATTGGCAAAGGTATCTTCAAGCGTTTCGCCTTTATTGGTCGAACTTCTTGAAGGATCGAGATGCACCACCGTAGCCCCAAGCCTTTTGGCTGCAACTTCAAAAGAACTTCGTGTGCGCGTGGAGTTTTCAAAAAAAAGAGTAATCAGAAGTTTGTCGCGAAGCAGGTGCGGGGGACGCTGATGCTTAAAACGTTTTGCATCTTCCAATATTTGAATTATCTGCTCATCCGAAAGATTGGTAGTATCTAGTAGGTGTTGCATGGGTACCCTTTGAAATAGTTTCGCCATTATAGCAAATAGCTGCTAATAAATGTGTTGAGATTTGTCTGAACGCTCCACCATGAAGGAAATACTTCGTCATAAAATGGCTTGCTTACCTCATCAAAATATTCTTTTTCCTGATATAGATTAACGCACCAGTCAAAGGGGATATCGCGAGATTGCAGGGCTTCCATAGAAAGTAAAGTGTCATTGATGCATCCTAGACGGCTGGGGGTAACCAGAAGCACTTTGGCTTGAAATTGCTTGATCAGGTCTATCATCATGAAGTCTTTCATTATAGGCACCATCAGCCCCCCTGCGCCTTCAATTAAAAGCAAGTCGCAAAGTGATGAGAGTTGATGATATTTTTCTATGATTTTGTCTATTTGTATGATGCGCTGCGTATCTGCACAAAAAGGTGCAGCGGGGAGGGTGAGGGTGTATGCAGTGATCTCTTTGGGGGTGAGGGCTTTAAATTTTGAATTAACTTTTTGACAGGCTTCAAGAAGAAGGGCAGCATCTTGCGGCTCTTCTTTTGCACCTGTTTCGATAGGCTTAAAAACACCTACTTGTACTCCTTGTTTGGCAAAGCCTTCGATGAGCAGAAGCGTAGTATGTGTTTTGCCTACATTGGTTCCTGTAGCACCAATAAAAAGTGTTTGCACTTGAAAATCCTCAATTTTTATGTATAATTAAAATCATATAATGATATTGATAGAGGATTTTAACATAAGATGCCAAAGTTTGAAGAAGAATTAGATTTTTCGGTGGAATTAAAAGAGCCGGCAAAATATAAAGTATTATTGCATAATGACGATTATACGAGTATGGATTTTGTAGTAGAGATACTTGTGCGCATCTTTTATAAAAATCATGACGAAGCCGAACGTATTATGCTTCAAATTCATGAAAAAGGGAAAGCTGTATGCGGGGTTTATTCTTTTGAAATAGCGCAAACTAAGGCACAGCAAGTGAAACAGCTTGCCAAGCAAAACGGGTTTCCTTTGCTTGCTACGATCGAAGAGGATGCATAAATGCTAAAACCATTCATTGTTGGGCTGATATGAAGTTTTTCGCAGCGAAAAGTTCATGCGGTTTGTTGTATATCAGGATAAAAAAGCACAGAGGGCAAAGAGATTGATTGATTTATACGAAGCAGATATCACCGTAGAGTGGAGAATAAGGAGAATAGGATGATAAGTGTAGCACTCAATGATGTATTTAAAAATGCTGTAGCCTACGCCAAAGAGAATAGACATGAATATCTTACCGTTGAACATGTGTTTTTGGCAATCATAAGAAGCGAAGAAGGCAAAGAGATACTCTTGGCGCTCGGTGCAAATACGACGGTACTCAAAGAGGGAATTGCAGAGCATATCAACAAAACAATCCCGATACTCAAAGAAGCCGTTGAACCTTTTGAAACCGTGGCGCTCTCAAGGGCAATCAATGATATGATGACATATATTCACAGTTCAGGAAGAACAGAAGCCGGCATCGGCGATATGCTGGCCGCCATTTTCATGCAAGAGCACTCTTATGCGGTCTATTTGATGAAAAAAGAGGGAATTGCCAGAGTGGATGTTCTTGAAGTCATTTCGCATGGTGATACTGCACGCAAACCAGATCAAAAAACCGAACCAAAAGAAGAGACATTGCTGGATCAGTTTACTACAGAACTTGTCGGGCTTGCAAAAAAAGGAAAGATTGACCCTGTTGTGGGGCGCGCTGAGGAGATTGAGCGTGTCATGCAGACGCTATGCAGACGCAAGAAAAACAATCCCCTGTTGGTGGGCGAACCCGGCGTAGGCAAAACGGCTATCGCTGAAGGTTTGGCACTTAGAATTTCCCAAGGCGAGGTTCCTGACGTCCTGAAAAATGCAAAAATATTTGCATTAGAGATGGGGGCATTGGTTGCCGGAACGAAATATAGAGGAGATTTTGAGAAACGGCTCAAAGGAATTATTGCTGAGCTTGGAACGATAGATAACGCCATTTTATTTGTTGATGAGATTCACACCATGGTTGGTGCGGGTGCGACAAGCGGGGGGAGCATGGATGCTTCCAATCTGCTCAAGCCTGCTCTTGCTCGCGGAGAACTAAAGTGTATCGGTGCAACAACGTATGCGGAGTATAGAAATTTTTTTGATAAAGACAAAGCACTGAGCAGAAGATTTGCCAAAATCGATGTAGAAGAGCCAAGCGTGGAAGATACAATGGTTATCTTGCAGGGAATTAAACACAAATATGAATCTTATCACGGTATTCGTTTTACCGATGAAGCACTTCAAAGCGCTATTGATTTGAGTGTTAAATATCTGCATGATAGATTTTTGCCTGATAAGGCAATGGATATCATTGATGAGGTGGGAGCACACTTTATGCTTAAGGGACAAAAAGGTGTCACGATACAGCCTGAAGATATTCAGCGGAGTGTGGCAAAGATGCTTAAACTCCCTTCGACTATCATAGGAATTGATGAGACAAAAAAACTCGAAACACTCGAAAAAGATTTGACATCACACATTATAGGGCAGAACGAAGCCATCAGAGCGCTGGCAAGCGCCATTAAGCGATCTTATGCAGGACTCAATGCTCCAGACAAACCGATAGGATCATTCCTTTTTGTGGGACCTACGGGCGTAGGGAAAACAGCATTGGCTACGCAATTGGCAAAAACGATGCATGTTCATTTTGAACGTTTGGATATGAGTGAGTATATGGAAAAACACTCCGTAAGCCGTTTGGTTGGTGCGCCTCCGGGGTATGTGGGGTATGAGCAGGGAGGTTTGCTTACCGAGATGATTAAAAAACATCCGCATACCGTACTGCTGCTTGATGAGATCGAAAAAGCGCATCCGGATATCATGAATATTTTATTGCAAGTGATGGATGGAGCAAAGCTTACGGACAACAACGGAACAGTGAGTGACTTTAAAAATGTTATATTGATCATGACTTCTAATATTGGCACCAAAGAACCCAGCGTGATGGGTTTTGCTAAAGATGCTTCAATGAAAACAGATAAGGCATTGGCAGATTTCTTTAGCCCGGAATTTAGAAACCGTTTGAGTGCAACGATTTATTTTAACCCCCTTTCACCGGAAGTGTTGACAGGTATTGTAGATACAGAGCTTGATAAGCTCAATGCATTGCTAAAAGCAAAAAAAGTAACCGTTAAGCTTGATAAAAAAGCCAAAGAATATTTGGCAAAAGAGGGATATGATGAGCGTTATGGCGCAAGGCATATTGCACGGGTGATAGAAAAAAAGATTAAAGAAACACTTACCGATGAAATCCTTTTTGGAGCACTTAAAAATGGCGGTGTAGCAAAAGTAAGCTGCAGAAAGGACAAATTGAACTTTTTATTTGAAGGAAAATAGGTAGAAATATTTCTACAATGTGCAGTCAATAAAAAATTTATACAATCAAATTCTATAGAAAATGTATGTATTTTTGTGTTAAGGGCAATGATAATAGAGAAAAATGGGGGGGGTAAAATGGCTTCTATGTTTGATGAGGAAGAGTATCTTATTTCCCCGCTAGGGGCTTCCTATGCGTTTCCCAATCCGCGGTTTGCCTCAGATGAAGGGCTGCTTGCATACGGCGGCGATCTTTCGGTAAATCGTCTTTTGACGGCATATCGAAAAGGCATTTTTCCTTGGTATAATGCAGGGGATCCGATACTTTGGTGGTCTCCAGATCCCAGGCTTCTGCTCTATCCTGATCGATTTAAGATAAGAAAATCTTTCCGGCGTGTGTTGAGAAGCGGTCAATTTACGGTGACTTTTGACAGGCGGTTTGCCGATGTGATCAATCTGTGTGCAGCCATTCCAAGAGAAGGACAAAAAAGTTCATGGATTATTCCGGAAATGCGAATGGCTTATCTGGAACTTCATAGGCATGGGTTTGCCCACAGTGTTGAGGTGTACAAAAATGGCAAATTGGCAGGAGGGCTTTACGGCGTTGCAATGGGAAAAGGTTTTTTTGGTGAATCGATGTTTTCTTTGGTTTCTAATGCATCTAAGATAGCCTTTAAGGCACTAAGTGATGTTTTAGGCTCTAAAGGCTATGATTTTATAGATTGTCAGATGAAAACAGATCATTTGGTAAGTTTAGGTGCGCAGGTAGTTCCAAGAGATAGGTTTTTGGATGAACTTGAGCTTACTTTACAAAAACCTAGCGATTTAGGGCATTGGCATCATTTTTTTTGGGAGTATAATAATGGTTAACACGGAGATCGGATTTTCGTTGTGGTTAGATTTTGTGGAGAGGGATTTTCTTAGAAATGATTTTATAAATTTGATTGAATCAGGCATCATTAACGGTGCAACAAGTAATCCTTCTATTTTTGCCTCAGCCATTACAACTTCAGGCGCCTACAAAGAACAGCTAGAATCACTTTTGGGAAAAAGCGCCAAAGAAAAGTATGAAGCGCTTGCGATTGCAGACATCAAAATGGCTGCAATCGAACTGAGGGGTATTTATGATGAAGGCAACGACGGCTATATCTCCATTGAAGTAGATCCTTTTTTATCCAACGATACACAAGCAACAGTCGAAGAGGGAAAAAGACTTTTTAAGGCGATAGGTGAACCTAATGTGATGGTGAAAGTCCCTGCAACAGAGGCAGGGTATGCGGCGATGACGGAATTGCTTAGCACGGGAATATCCGTTAATGCAACGCTGATATTCTCACCCGAACAAGCTAAAAAATGCCTAGCTGCAATGAAACAAGGATTGGATATTTTTGAAAATAGCGGTGGACGAAGAGCCGAAGCGGTTATTTCAATCTTTGTGAGCCGTTTTGACAGGCTGCTCGATCCTCTTTTGAAAGAAAAAGGGTTGCCCGCGGCAAAAACAGGCATCTTTAATGCAGCGAAAATTTATAATCTTATCGAGGATAATCGTACGCCAAGTATTCGTACGCTTTTTGCGAGTACCGGAGTAAAAGGCGATGATTTATCCCCGGATTATTATATCCGTGAACTTCTTGCGCCGCGTTCTGTCAATACCGCACCTTTGTCTACCATAGAATCCTATATCAAATCCGGTGCTACATTGCCAAAATTGCCTATAGCAAATGAGGAGATCGATGCATATTTTGAAGTTCTTGAGGCTGCCGGCATTTCCATGGAAGAGGTGTATGATACATTGCTTCGTGAGGGGTTAGAGGCATTTGAGAAGGCATTTCAAGAGATGATTGAGACGCTTGGATAGGAAAAAATAATGGAAGAAAAACTCAAGCTATATCTTCGCACAATGATCAGCAATAAAGGAAGCGACCTTCATATAAAATCAGGTTCGATAGTGAGAGTGCGTATAGACGGTATCTTGAAGTTGCTAGGGAAAGAGGTTGTGAGTGCTCAAACGGTAGATGCTATTGCTCAAGAAATTATGACTCAAGAGCAGTACGAGAAACTTAAATCGGACAAAAGCCTTGATTTTACTTATGTTTTAAGCGAAGAGTATCGTTTTCGTGTAAACTTCTTTTATCAAATGGATGGCTTGAGTGCTGTTTTCCGTGTAATTCCGGTAAAAATAGCCTCACTTGACGAGCTAAACCTGCCCGAGGTAATCAAGACATTTACGCAAATACAGCGCGGATTGGTATTGGTCACGGGAGTCACGGGGAGTGGCAAATCAACTACATTGGCGGCACTGCTTGATAAAATAAACAATGAACAAAAAAAACATATCATCACCATAGAAGATCCTATAGAGTTTATCCATAAAGACAAAGGCTGCCTGATCAACCAGCGATCCATAGGGCAGGATACCCGCTCTTTTTCTGATGCACTCAGGGGTGCACTCAGGGAGGATCCTGATATCATATTGGTAGGAGAGATGAGGGATTTGGAGACTATAGATATTGCATTGCATGCAGCAAATACGGGCCACTTAGTCTTTTCGACTTTGCACACGCTTGATGCCAAGGAGACTATAGATAGAATTATAGGGATGTTTGGAAAAGAAGAGCAAAACCGTATTCGGGGGTCTTTGGCTTCGGTGCTTGAAGGGGTGATTTCCCAAAGATTGATTCCCACTAAAGCGGGAGGAAGAATTGCGGGCATTGAAATCCTTAAAAAATCAGCCAGAATACAGCAGCTTATTATGGAGAACCGTGACTATGAGATACCCGATGCACTTTCTGAAGGAAAAGAGATCTACGGGACGCAAACTTTTGATCAGGCGCTCTTGGATCTTGTGCGTTTCGGCACGATTTCTCAAGAGATAGCATTGGAGTACGCCAGCAATCCGTCTGATTTAAAATTGAAGATGCAAGGTGTCGGAAAAGATGCACTTGTGGATGAAAACGCGTACATGCGCAAAGTGGAAGTATTTGATTTTAAAGAAGTGGAATAGGCGTTAAACAAAAAAACACTGCTTGCTGCTGGGAGTATTGAGGAGAAGTAGTGTGGATAGGATAAAGCTTAAGGGTATCTTTCTTCAAGATTGTTTTAATAAAAATTCGATATAATCCCCCTCTATTTTACAAATCCCAAGACGAGTACGAAGTTTTTGTGAGAAGAATTTATTTACAAGGAAACAAATTATGTTAGAAGGTATCGTTAGAGAGAGTATCGGAAAGAGCAATGCAAAAAAGCTTAAAAGAGATGGTTATCTAATCGCTAATATTTATGCAAACGGCGTTGAAAATATTGACGCTGCATTTAAACGCGGGGAATTTGCAAGAACAGTAAGAAATAAAGATACACTTGCCTTTCCAGTAAAAGTTGGCGATAAGGAACTTAATGTAGTGGTGCAAGAGTATCAACTGCATCCAGTAACCGGTGATGTGGTTCATGTTGATTTAAGAGTGGCAGTACCCGGCCAGGTAACAAATTTCCTTGTACCTGTCAAAACAAATGGAATACCCAAAGGCCTTAAAAATAAAGGTGTTTTGATTATTTCTAAAAAAAGAATCAGAGTAAGAGGGGCTATCGAGAATATCCCTGCAAATTTTGATCTTGACGTATCCTCTCTTGATAGAGATGACAGTATCTTGATTAGAGATATTCAGGTGCCAACAGGATGTCGTTTGATGGATAGACCGGACGTTGCTATTTGTGGTGTAATTAAAGCGAAATAGTAAAAACAAGCATGAAAGTAAGATCGTGATGCTTTTCGTAGGTCTAGGCAATCCGGGACTTCAATACGAAAACACACGGCACAACATCGGCTTTAAAGTAATCGATGCATTGGTT
This sequence comes from Campylobacterota bacterium, assembly GCA_030836805.1. Lineage (GTDB taxonomy): Bacteria > Campylobacterota > Campylobacteria > Campylobacterales > Sulfurovaceae > Sulfurovum. The sequence goes on from JAUPLS010000116.1 coordinate 16,216, forward strand.
GAAGTCTTTAAAGCCGCGGATGTTTCTAAGGCTTCATTTCAAGGCATTCTTCATAAATCTCCTTCGGCCCTCTTTTTAAAGCCTGCTACATTCATGAATCTTTCAGGCAAAAGCGTGCAAGCAGTCAAACAATTTTATAAAATAGAACTTGAGGATATTGTCGTGATACATGATGATATCGATTTGCCTTTTGGTGCGGTTCGTTTTAAAAAAGGTGGAGGGCACGGGGGGCACAACGGACTCCGATCCCTTGATGCCCATCTTGGCGATGCTTATATTCGTGTAAGGGTGGGGGTAGGAAAACCTATGCACAAATCACAGGTGTCTGATTATGTCCTGCACGATTTTCATGCCGGCGAGGTGTTGCATTTAAACCCTTTGATTGAGCATGTCGCAAAAGCATGCAAGGCTTTGCTTACAGAGGATTTTAATGAAATAAAATCCAAATACAGTCTAAAATCTATAGAAAGTTTAAAAGCCTAAGTCCATGGTGCCTTCACTCTATTTTTGGTATCTGATAAAACTTTACGCCAAAAACCTTTTAGCGATACTGTTTGGCCTTTCTTTTTCTTTTGCTGCTATTGATTATTTTCAGCATATACGACATTTTGATGTCTCTTTCAATTACAAAGTGCTTTATATTTTCTATATGTGGCAGGAGGCATTGGGACTACTCTATCCTTTGGCAATTGTTTTTGCTCTCATTATGACAAAATTTCATTTGATAAAAAATAATACCATGGGTGCACTGCATGCATTTGGATATGACAAAAAGAGGCTTTCTGTGCCATTTGTAACAGCAGCTTTTGGAACCTATCTTCTTTTTGTGGTATTGCATACTACAGAATTTTCTTACGCCAAAGAAAAAGCAGAGCATTTGCTTAAAAATGAGATTCATGCCTATAATCTCAATGATCTTTTTTTTAAATACAATGATACGTTCGTTTATATCAAAAAACTCGACCCTGTGACCAAAACACTCGAGGACATCACTATTTTTAGAGTTAACGGTTTTCAGGTAGACTACACCATTCATGCACCAAATGCAAGTTTCGACGGCACACAGTGGAATACCCATAATGCAACCCTAAAAACACATATTTATAAAAACGGTGTGTTGGAGCGATATACCATCGAGCATAAATCACTTATTAAAACGCTACAGGGATATAAGCCTAAAATCATTAAGTCTCTCTATGAAGGCGAAGAACTTAATATCATTGATGCCTTCCATGCGTACATGCTGCTGCAAAAACAACATCTTGATTCAGATAAAATACGTGCAGCGTTTTACGAAAAGGCGGCCATCCCACTTTTTGCGCCCGCACTGTTGCTTATTTTATTTTTTAAGTTGCCTTTTCATGCGCGATTTATGCATGCCGGCAAAACGATTTCTCTTTCGCTGGGGGCTTCATTTGTGACATGGGGGCTGTTGTTTGGATTAAAGCAGATAGGTCAAAGCGGCATAGCCCCGCCTGAATTTACCGCCCTTTTTCCAGTCGCATTGCTATGGTTGTATGCTCTGTATGTTTATACTACGGATGAAAAAAAGATCACGTAACTGCCTTCTTATCATTTTTTAGATAAAATCTCTCTAAATATTATCGCCCCCTCATAAGGCAAAAAGTAGGACAATATAGATGAATATCGACTATAGAGCATTGGTTCAGAAGTACGGCACACCATTGTATGTATATGATTTTGATTATATAAAAAATAGATATGAAACGCTTAAATCCGCATTTGGCGGTCGCAAATCATTGGTCAGCTATGCAGTAAAAGCAAATTCCAACTTGTCTGTTATTGCGCACCTTGCAAAGCTCGGTGCGGGGGCAGATTGTGTGAGTATCGGTGAAGTTAAAAGAGCATTGAGTGCAGGAGCGGATAGGTATAAAATTATCTTTTCAGGTGTAGGAAAACGTGATGATGAGATTAGGGAAGCACTGGAATATGATATATTGTTGCTTAATCTAGAGAGCGAAGCCGAGATGAAACGCGTAGAGATGATAGCAAAAGAATTAGGAAGGGAAGCGCGAATTTCTATTCGCGTCAATCCAAATATCGATCCGCAAACGCATCCTTATATATCAACCGGATTGCATGAAAATAAATTTGGAGTAGAGATAGATATGGCAAAACGTATGTATATCTATGCAAAAAAATCACCTTTTCTCAATCCCGTAGGCATTCATTTTCATATTGGTTCTCAGTTGACCAATCTTGAGCCTATCAAAGAGTCGTGCTGTATTGTTGCAGATTTGGTGCGCTCTTTGAATGCGATTGGCATTGAGATTAAATTTTTTGACGTTGGCGGGGGGATTGGTGTAGTGTATGATAATGAAAAGACCATATCGCCAACAGAATATACTCAAGCGATTTTTGAGGCAACCAGAGGATTGGATGTCACTTTGTTGTGCGAGCCCGGACGCTACATGGTAGCAAATGCAGGAGCATTTTTTACCAAAGTCCTCTATGAAAAACAAAATGGCCATAAGCGCTTTGTTGTCGTAGATGGCGGAATGAATGATTTGATACGGCCAAGTCTTTATAATGCTTACCATAAGATTGAGGCAGTGGGCATAGAAGGGGAAAACACACTTGCTGATGTCGTGGGCCCCGTATGCGAAAGCGGTGATTTTTTGGGCAAAAACGTACCGCTTCCTTCGTTAAAACACGATGACCTCCTTATTGTACATAGTGCCGGAGCATATGGATTTACGATGGCGAGCAATTATAACACTCGCAATAAAAGTGCGGAAGTGGCAATTGAGGGAGGAAAAGACAGATTGATCCGCAAGCGCGAGAACTATGAAGATCAGGTACGTTTGGAACTTGAATATTTGGAAAAATAAAAGGGTGCAAAATGACATTGGATAATTTGAGAAAAAAGATTGATGGTATCGATGATATGTTGCTTAAGCTGTATAATGAACGAATGGAGTATATACATCAAATAGGCGAATTAAAAAATACAAGCGGAGAGCCTATCTATCGTCCTGAACGTGAATTGTCTATTTTAAATCGCCTTAAACAGCAAAACAAGATCAGCGGCGGAAAGCTTACCGACGGGGCGATTGATGCACTTTTTTTAGAACTTTTTGCCGTAGCAAGAAATCTTGAATTGCCTGAAGCGGTTGCCTATCTTGGCCCTGAAGCAAGCTTTACCCATCAAGCAGCAGAGAGTAAATTCGGCGCAATGAGTACCTATTTGCCCATGAGTTCAATTCGTGGTATTTTTAGAGAAGTAGAAAAGGGAACGGCAAAATTTGGTGTGATTCCGATTGAAAACAGCTCTAACGGTATTGTCAGTGACACCATCAATTGCCTTGATGAGTATCCTCTAAAAATTATAGCAGAGGTCATTATAGATATTCATTTGGCTTTTGCTACATTGAGCGAAAACATCAAGGAGATTAAAACGATCTACTCTAAAGATATTGCCTTTGGGCAGTGCCGTAATTTTTTGCAGGATTTGGGGCTGGATGAGGTTGAGCTTGTTCCTATAGAATCCACGGCGAAAGCAGCAAAGCTTGCCCTTAAGGACAATACTTCTGCGGCAATATGCCCTGCGGTTGCGGCAAAGCTTTACAATTTGCCTATACGCTTTGACAATATAGAGGACAGCAGCAATAACCGGACACGTTTTTTTATCATTAGCAATTTTGAAAATCAGCCATCAGGAAATGATAAAACTTCTTTGCTGGTAAAACTTTTAAATAAGCCTGGAAGCTTGGTGGAGTTCCTTAATGATTTTGAAGAGGCCAATGTCAACTTGACAAAAATAAAATCACATATTATCGAGGGAAAATCAATATTTTTTATTGAGTTTAATGGACACCGGAAAGATGCGCATATTCAGCCTATTTTAGAAAAGCATAAAGATGAAATTAAGGTGTTGGGCTCTTACGTGAAGCAAACAGAGGATATTTATATTTAATCACAGTAAGCATGAAGAAGGAATAAAATGAAATTTAACAAAGTATTGGAAGATATACAACTCTATGAAGCAGGAAAACCTATTGAATTGGTGGTTCGTGAATTTGGTATTGCACCTGAGGATGTTGTAAAACTTGCATCCAATGAAAATCCTATCGGCACCAATCCTATTGTGGCTGAAACGATTATGCGCAATGCGACCAGAGCGCACCTCTATCCTGATGACAGTATGTTTGAACTTAAGGCTGCCCTTGCCAGTCTTTATGATGTGGAGGCAGAAAATATTATCATTGGTGCAGGAAGCGATCAGGTCCTAGAGTTTATTTCTCATGCACTTTTGAATGAAACAAGCAGTGTATTGATGAGCCGGGTGACATTTGCAATGTATGAGATCTACGCTAAGCAAATGGGTGCAAAAATAGTGCGAACACCCAGTTACGCCCATAGGGTAGAAGAGTTTATTGAGGCATACGAAAGACATCGCCCTAAAATTATTTATATATGTACGCCCAATAATCCCACTGGAGACGCAACAAGCAAAGAAGACGTGCTGCGTATTATTGAGGCGGTAGATGCTGATACCTTGATTGTGGTGGATGGCGCTTATATGGAGTATGCTGCAGCAAAAGAGGCAAAATACGCAATCGCACCCAAAGATTTGCTTGGATATGACAATGTGATTTATCTGGGAACTTTTTCTAAAGCATATGGGCTTGGCGGCATGCGTATAGGATATGGTATTGCGCAAAAAAGTTTGATTGGAGCACTGCATAAAATGCGTCCGCCGTTTAATGTCACAACGCTTTCATTGGCAGCAGCCTTGGAGGCAAGTAAAGATAGAGCGTTTGTTGAGAGATCTATTGCGTTGCATCAAGAACAGATCAAACGTTATGAAGCATTTGCGAATGAACACGCTATAAGATATATTGATAGCTATACCAACTTTATTACCTATTTGTTTGATGGGGAGTTTGACTCAACGCAGATTGCCAATGCACTGCTTAAAAAAGGCGTGATTATCCGCAATCTCGCTTCTTACGGAATGAATGCCATACGCATCACTATCGGAACAGCAAAACAAAATGATACTTTTTTTAAGTATTTTAAAGAGATAATGGCTTGAGAAAAATTGAAGTTGTCAAAGCCCAAGAAGTCAAAATAAAACCTTTTGTAATGGGGGATTTTTATCAAAAAAAACCTCTTGTGTCTTTTGAGCCAAACGTAAAAAAGAAAGACTTAAGAAAGATTGCGCAGAAATTGGGCCTGGCGCACAAGGAAGAGGGGATTGAACTTGCAAAAAAACTTCTTGCAGCCTATATCAAACAAAAAAAATAAGAGAAAAAGATGAATATACAGTCCTATTCTGTGGAAGAACTCAAATTATTATCTGAAGACATCAGACAAAAAATCTTGCATACGGTAAGCAAAAACGGTGGACACTTGAGTTCAACTATGGGGGCAACCGATCTTGTCGTGGCGATGCATAAAGTGTTTGATGTAAACAAAGACCCTTTTATTTTTGATGTCAGCCATCAAGCCTATGCGCATAAATTGCTTACGGGCAGATGGGATAGTTTTGAAACCCTGCGTCAGTTTGGAGGAATCAGCGGCTATACCAAACCCAAAGAGTCCAAATATGACTACTATGTCGCCGGCCACAGTTCGACTTCTATCTCTTTGGCTGTGGGGGCAGCCAAAGCCATCGCACTTAAAAAAGAAGATCGTATCCCCGTAGTTTTGATTGGGGATGGAAGCATGAGTGCGGGAATGGTATATGAAGCGCTCAACGAATTGGGCGATAGGAAATACCCCGTCGTTATTATTCTCAATGACAACGAAATGAGTATCGCTAAACCTATAGGCGCTATAAGCAAGTTGCTTTCTCAGACTATGGCGGGTTCATTTTATCAAAAATTTAAGCTGAAAGTCGAAAAGATATTGGACCATTTTCCTGACAGCGCAAGCTATATGGCAAAAAAATTTGAAGAGTCGTTTCGTTTGATTACCCCTGGAATTTTATTTGAAGAAATGGGAGTTGAATATATCGGCCCGGTGGATGGGCATGATATTGGCTCACTGATTGAAACGATGAAAATCGCCAAAAATCTCAAAAAACCTGTGATTATCCATGCCCAAACAACAAAAGGGAAAGGCTACAAGATGGCGGAAGGCACCAAGGAACACTGGCACGGCGTGAGTGCTTTTGATCTTAAAACGGGGCAGCCGATAAAAAAAAGTACATCAAAATCAGCCACGGCTATTTTTTCAGAAACGTTGCTGTCTTTAGCACAAAGCTATGAGAATGTCGTCGGTGTTACTGCGGCAATGCAAAGCGGTACCGGTATGAGCGCGGCTATGGAAAAATATCCGGATCGTTTTTGGGATGTTGCGATTGCCGAACAGCATGCCGTTACTTCGATGGGGCCACTTGCCAAAGAAGGATTTAAGCCATTTTGTGCGATCTATTCTACCTTTTTGCAAAGAGGATATGATCAGGTGATTCATGACATTGCACTGATGAACCTTGGCGTAACATTTGCTATAGATAGAGCCGGCATTGTCGGAGAAGACGGAGAGACGCATCAGGGGGCATTTGACATTTCGTATCTTAGGGCAATACCCAATATGACGCTTTGTGCCCCCAGCAATGAAACGACTATGAAACTTTTAATGGCATTTGCCAAAGAGTATGATAGGCCTTGTGCATTCAGATATCCCAGAGGTGCTTTTCTGGCCAAAGAAAGAGATAGCAAACCTTTCGAATTGGGAAAATCAGAACTTTTGCAAGAGGGGGAAGGGATTCTTTTTGTGGGGTATGGCAATGGTGTAGGTCGGGCGGAACAGACTGCAGCTTTTATTGATAAAAAAGTAGGTATTCTGGATTTGCGTTTTGTAAAGCCTTTGGATGAAAAGATGCTTTTAGGGTTGACACAAACCTATAAAAAGTGGTATGTTTTTTCAGACAGTGCGGCACAGGGAGGGGTGGGCTCTGCATTATTGGAGTTTTTAAGTCAAAATAAGATACAAGATGTAACACTTACCACTTTTGAGTACAGCGATGCTTTTATCGCGCATGGCAATACAAGAGCAGTAGAAGAATCCTTGGGAATTTTGCCTGAACAGTTGGCCAAGAAGATATTTTAGTATGATGGATAATGCTTGGCAAACAATTTCTGTACCAGCCAAGCAAAGTGAAAATAGGATTTGAACTTAAAAAAGTATCTTTTAGATATTTTTTTAAGTTCAGTGACAGTGAACAAATATTTTAAAGGAAAAAAATGGCTAACGAATACATTTTTACAAGTGAATCGGTAACCGAAGGTCATCCTGACAAGATGGCTGATCAAATCTCTGATGCAATTTTAGATTATATCATTGAAAATGATCCGCAAGCCAGGGTGGCATGTGAAACGTTACTGAGCAATGGTTTTTGTGTTATCGCAGGAGAATTAAAAACACATACCTACTGTCCCATGCAAGAAGTTGCTAGAGAGGTAATAAGAGAAATCGGCTATACTGATGCAAATTATGGATTTGACTATCGAAGTGCAGGCGTACTTAACGGTGTTGGTGAGCAAAGTCCTGATATCAATCAGGGTGTTGATCAAGCCTCAGGTGAAATCGGGGCCGGAGATCAAGGATTGATGTTTGGATATGCATGCAACGAAACCAAAGAGCTAATGCCCCTACCGATTTCTTTGGCACATAAACTTACTTCAAAATTGGCAGAGGTTCGCAAAAACGGCACGATACCATTTTTGCGCCCAGACGGAAAAGCACAGGTAAGCGTAAAGTACGTTGATGGAAAACCTGTAGCGATTAATACGATTGTTGTCTCAACCCAACACCATCCCGAAGTAAGTTTGGAAAAAGTGCAAGAAGCCGTACTTGAAGAGGTTATCAAAGCGGTGATACCTGAGCATTTAATGAATGATGACGTTATTTATCACATTAACCCTACCGGTCGATTTGTCATCGGGGGGCCTCAGGGGGATGCAGGCCTTACAGGCAGAAAAATTATTGTTGATACGTATGGCGGCTCCTGTCCGCATGGCGGAGGTGCATTTTCAGGGAAAGATCCTACAAAAGTAGATCGTTCGGGTGCCTATGCGGCAAGACATGTTGCCAAAAACCTTGTGGCTTCCGGTATTTGTGATAAAGCTACTATCCAAATAGCGTATGCTATCGGCGTGGCTAATCCGGTCTCTATTTATATAGATACACACGGAACAGCAAAAGTAGAAGAGTCAAAAATCACCGAGTGTGTTAGAACCTTATTTGATCTTACCCCAAAAGGAATTATAGAAAGTTTGGATTTGCTTAGACCCATCTATAGAAAAACAGCTACCTATGGTCATTTTGGTAGAGAGGATGAAGGGTTTACTTGGGAAAAATTGGATAAAGTTTCCCAGATAAAAGCATATTTTCATATCTAATTAAAGAATAATTTAAATAAGTTTGGTTATAGTTTGTAAACTTTAAAATTAAGGAGTTAAAATGGCGGTAATAATTACTGATATTTGCATCAATTGTGCAGCTTGCATCGATGAGTGCCCAGTGGAGGCAATTGTAGATGAGGATGATAATCCAACAGGGGAAGAGTGCTATTATGTGTATCCCGATAAATGCGTTGAGTGTGTAGGTTATCATGATACACCGGCATGTGCGGAAGCGTGCCCTACGGAAGGCTGTATCACATGGGATATGCCTTTTACGTCTGAACACAAAGATTTCTTTGCAGGAGCAAATTATGTGGGTGGACATAACTACGGTATAGAGGATGCAGATGCTGAAATGCCTTTCAGAAAAGAAGTGAGCATGGATGACAGACAGGCCAGAAAACCGGTTATCGAAGACTAATCTTTCATTCATTGGGCTTTGCCCAATGAATTATTTTCTCTCTATTATTCTTAATTTTCTTTTAATATCTTTTTTGATACAATCCCGCCCAAATACTTTTTTGTCAAAAGCATTAAATCTTTGTCGACAAAAGTAAATCTTGTGTGTAGGAATCGTCATATGGAACAAACATTATCTATCATTAAGCCCGACGCAGTCGCTAAAAACGTAGTAGGAAAAATTCTTGCCAGATTCGAAGAAGCAGGGCTAAGAATCGCTGCTACCAAAAAAATCAAACTAAGCAGAGAGGACGCAGAAGCGTTTTATGCTATTCACGCCCAAAGACCTTTTTTTAAAGATCTTGTGGATTTCATGATCTCTGGCCCCGTTGTGGTGACAGTGCTTGAAGGCAAAGATGCAATGGCTAAAAACCGAGACCTTATGGGGGCAACCAACCCTAAGGAAGCGGCTCCTGGAACTATCAGGGCAGATTTTGCAGAGAGTATTGATGCGAATGCGGTGCACGGAAGTGATTCTTTGGAAAATGCGGCAAACGAAATTAGCTTTTTCTTTTCTCAAAGAGAGATCTGCTAAGCATCGTGCCGCAAAGAGCATCTAAAGACTCTATATCCGGCCGGCAAGGAATCACTTCTTGCAGGTTGGAGGTTGAAGTAAATTGTTTTTTTGAAAAGAGGCGTCAATGAAAATAGATTTTGAAAAAGTGGGGACCACGCCAAAACCTTTTAAAGTCGAGTTTGAAAATGCCAAGCTGGAAGGCAATTTGCAAAAAAGTGGTTATCATCGTGTTATTCTTGATGCGAAGCTGAGCGGGGAAGTGGCACTGGATTGTGATCGGTGTGGCAGTACATTTGGTTACACTTTGGAAAATCCTTTGAAGCTGACAATCAGTGATCAGGCAATGGAAGATAAAGATGATTTAGATATAATTGAATTTTTAGATGGCAGGATAGATCTGTCTTACATTCTAGAAAGTGAAATTAATGCACTCAAAGGTTCTTATCATTATTGCAGTAAATGCAGCAATAGCGATGAAATCTTCGAGGTAGAATTTTAAATAAATTTACATTAAAAGGATATACAATGGCAGTACCTAAGAGACGTGTGAGTCACACGAGATCAGCAAAAAGAAGAACACATTACAAATTGACATTACCAATGCCGGTAAAAGATGCAGATGGTACATGGAGAATGCCTCACCATATGAATATGACCACCGGTGAATATAAAACAAAAGCGTAATAAATGATTAAAATTGCAATAGATGCAATGGGCGGGGATTTCGGTCCCGAACCCATCATTGAAGGTGTGGTTCAGGCACTTGAAAGTGAAAAATTTCTTCCTATATTAGTCGGCAAAAAAACAGAGATACTCGCGCTTCTTCCCCAATATTATCATGAAAAAGTCCAAATTGTCGATTCTTCGGATGTTATTTCTATGAGTGATCAAGCAACGAATGCGCTCAAGAGAAAAGAGTCGTCTATTTATAAGGCAGTAGAATTGGTACGTGACCATGAAGCAGATGCAGTTGTTTCAGCGGGACATAGTGGGGCTACGATGTCTTTGGCTACTTTGAGGATAGGGCGTTTACCCCATATTTCAAAACCAGCACTTGCTACATTAATGCCAAGTGTAATTCAGACAAAGACGCTTGTGCTTGATGTTGGTGCAGTCGTAGACTGCACACCCAAAAATCTTTATGAGTTTGGTGTAATGGGAGAGGCTTATGCCAAAGAGATACTTAAGGTTCCCTCCCCAAGAGTCGGACTTCTTGCCAACGGAGAAGAAGAGAGCAAGGGAAATGCGCTCACGAAAGAAGCCTTTAAGCTACTTAAGGGGCTCAATGGTTTTGTGGGAAATGTGGAAGGGCGCGATATTTTTAATGGCCATGTCAATGTTGTGGTATGCGACGGTTTTACCGGAAATATTTTACTTAAGACAAGTGAAGGAGTTGTTTCTACCATTTTTGCATTGATGAAGCAGCAGATACGCAAATCACTGCCCGCCAAAATCGGTGCATTGATGATGAAGAAAAAAGTATTTGGCAATATGAAAAAACAAGTTGATTATGCCGAATATGGCGGTGCGCCGCTTTTGGGTATAAACGGATGTGTGATTATCAGTCATGGAAGTTCAAACTCTAAAGCGATCAAAAATGCAATATTCCAAGCCATAAGATATACCGAATCCAATGTAAATAAAACGATAGAAGCTCTTCTAAGCAACAATAAATAACCCAAGAAAACTTTCTTGGGTTGTCCCAAAACTCCCCTTTTATCTATTTATGGTAAAATACCGTACTTTATATTCAAGGACAACTATGTCACAAGCAAAGCGGATATATGCTTCTTTCAGGTCGATAGGCGCCTATGTGCCTAAAAAAATCTTAAGCAATGCAGATCTTGAAAAAATGGTAGATACCACAGATGAGTGGATCGTAAAACGCACAGGAATAAAAGAGAGGCATATTGCAGCAGACGATGAATTTACAAGCGATATGGGAGTAAAGGCAGCGCAGCTTGCCATAGACAGGTCTGGAGTTTTAAAAGAAGAGATCGATTTGATTTTGTGTGCGACTGTTACACCTGATTATTTCAATATGCCTTCAACCGCCTGTATCATATCTGATAAATTAGATATTCACAATGTGCAGGCTTTTGATATTTCGGCTGCATGCAGCGGGTTTGTCTATCTGCTTACTATCGCTAAGGCATTTATAGAGTCCGGTATGAAAAAAAATGTATTGATTATTGGGGCTGAAAAATTCTCTTCGGTTGTAGATTATACTGATCGAAGCACTTGTATTCTTTTTGGAGATGGAGCAGGGGCTGCGATGATCTGTGCTACGGAAAACAAGTCAGAAGCCTTTATTGATATTCATGCCAGCGCAGATGGTGCCTATGCAGACTTTTTGGTTACACCTGCTCCGGGTGCTGTACATCCTGCAAGTCAAAAAGTAATCGATGAGGGACTTCATTTCGTGCAGATGAAAGGAAACGAAACTTTTAAACTAGCCGTAAAAACATTGACAAAAGATGTGCAGGAGATCCTGGAGACTAATCATATAGCTGCCAAAGACATTCCTCACTTTATTCCTCATCAAGCAAATTATCGCATCATTAAAGCCGTAGGAGATGCTTTGAAGATGAGAGAAGATCAGGTTGTTCTTACGGTTGGAAAATACGGCAATACCTCGGCTGCTTCTATTCCTATGGCAATCAACGACATTTATGAAGAAGGAAGGCTTAAAACAGGTGATTTGATGCTGCTAGATACTTTTGGCGGCGGATTGACTTGGGCAAGTGCTTTGCTTCCTTTTGCCGGTAAAGCAAAAGACTAACAGGACACAACCTTTGAGAATCGGTTTTATCGGAGATGTTGTAGGCAAGCCCGGACGTTTGATGATAAAGCACCATCTTAGGCGCTTAAGACAAGAGTATTTTCTTGACTATGTGATAGCAAATTATGAAAATGTAAGTCACGGTTTTGGCTTAACGGAAAAAAACTGTGTGGAATTGCTAGGCTACGGCATAGATATGATGACAGGCGGCAATCATAGTTTTGACAAGAAAGAGGTTTTGCCTCTTTTTGACACCTACCCCCTTATTCGCCCCATTAACTATCCTAAAGAGACACAAGGAAAAGGGGTTTACGAGACGATCGTATTGGATAAAAATATAGCCATACTTAATCTGATGGGTTATTATACTATGCCCATGGTGGACAATCCCTTTACCGTAGTCCTGCAAGAAGTTGAGCGGCTTAAAATGAAAAAAATAAAGCACATTGTAATAGATATGCATGCTGAGGCGAGTAGTGAAAAGCAAGTTCTTTTGCATATACTCAAAAAGGATGTGAGTGCCATATTGGGAACCCATACCCATGTAAGCACAGATGATTTGCAAATCGTAGATGGATGTTGCTATATTACCGATGTGGGGCTTACAGGCTGCAGGGATGGTGTAATCGGTATGCATCAGGATATACCAATAAAACGATTTCTAACAGGGCTGGGGGGGCATTTTGATGTTCCGGATACCTGTAAAGCACTTTTGCAGATGGTAATATTTGAGCTTGATGAAGAAGGGCGCTGCAAGGATGCAAAAAAAATAAAGATCTATGATAATCAGCCCAAGATTGTCACCAATGCATGGATAGATTAACTTCATGAATTAAGCTTAATGCGCACTTTTTTGGGGTCCAAAAGTGCAATCGCCTCTTTTATCATCGGCTCTTCCAGAATAGTGGAAGGATCTTTTTCCTTTGCTGCCTCTATTTCCCCTGCTTGTGAAGAAATGCAAGAGCTTTTCATTTCAATCTCTTCTATCATGGAAGAGAAACTATTGCATTCTTCTGCTTCTTTGTCGGGCGTTGGGGTAATTTTTTTTTCCACCTCGCTGTTATGTGGGTTTGATAGATCTGTTTTGGTAATATTGACAATTTTTGTCTCAAATCCAAACAGCTCTTTAACAAACATATTGATAACTCCCCAGTGGTTAATGAGTAGTTTTTTCTCTTCCCCCTCAGCAGTAGAAGCCCATGTGAGCTGGTTGTTATGAAAACTTTCAAAGGAAATATTGGCTTCAAAACATGCACCCAATTCATAATTTCTGTCAAATATTTTTTCAATGAGTGCCTCGAAGCTTTTTTGACGGGGATTTAGCTCCGGAATTTGGGATGCTTCTTCATTGAATTCTTGCAAAGGGGACAAAGTTGCCTCTTGCGTTTCTGTGTGAGGTATTATTTTGGTCGCATCAAATGTTTTGCTTGTTTGTTTTTCTTCCCCTTCTCCAAGAGAGATGTTTGTTTTTTGAATTTCTATTTTTGAAGGCAAAGAAGAGAGAATCTCTTCTTGGGTAATGGTGATGATTTCGGTAGGGACAGCCGCTTCTTCTTTGTTTGCATGATGAATAGATGCCGATGGAGAAACCTGTACTTCTTTGAGTTCATTTTTTAAAGATTTGATCATGGCATCAATCTCTTTAATTTCTAAGGCTTCTATCATCTTAAGGAGTGTCAAGGTCAGTACAAACTCACCATCGCTCCCCAGCGCAAGTAAATGTTTTGCATCGGCGATCACCCTGAAAAAACGTTCTATAACCATTGTGGGGAATGTTGTATTTTGTGCAAGAAGCAACCCCTTGAGGTAAAGAGTAAGTTCATCGAGTATCATTTCTGCTTCATACTCGGATGCCATGTGAACAAAAGTAAGTATTTTTGAACGGTCCTTGTGTGAGATATCTTCAAGAAGTTGACCCAGAATATTTGGATCTATAATGCCGAGCATCCCGGTAACCGTACTGATATCAACAAAGTTTTTAGAGTAAACAATGGCTTGATCGAGTAGCGTCAATGAATCCCTTAAACTTCCTGCCCCACTACGGGCAATGATCTCCAGAGCTTCTTTTTCGTATCCGATATTTTCGAGATTGAGGATATGTTCAAGATGACTAAGTACAAGATTTTGTGGTATTTTTTTAAACCTAAAGTGTTGTGTTCTTGAAAGAATGGTTGCAGGCAATTTTAGCGGGTCGGTAGTGGCTAAAATAAACTTCACAAAACTCGGCGGCTCCTCAAGCGTCTTAAGCA
>JAUPLS010000117.1 GCA_030836805.1 Campylobacterota bacterium
GTGGTTGTTTCGGCCGGCTTTCCAAAAAAGTTTACCTTGATACTATTGGGTCCCCCTGCTTTTTGGTCGATCAAAATGCCGACGTTGCCTCCGCTTTTCAATCGCTTCACCATAGAGAGTACCGCTTTTTTTTTGGTTGCCGTATCATTGCCGTATCGTTTGCGAAACGGCTGGGTAATATTGTCTTCGATCAGTTTATTGTTTCCTTCCCGGCCTACCACAAGCATAGGCAAACCATGCTTTGCCAAAAAATGAGCCAGCAGTTCCCAGTTCGAAAAATGGGCCGTCATTGCCACAATGCCTTGAGGACTATTTTGTGTTACGGTTTGCAATTTGGCGATGATCTCTTCTTTGTTGACCACCGCTGCATCAATATCAAACCTGCCGACAAACATCAATAAAATTTCAGCAATCGTTTTGGAAAGCTCTGTGTACACCTCTTTGGATAATTTTTCTATCTCTTCTTTTTGCTTTTGCGGAAATGCCAGAGTAAGATTTGCAGAGGTCAAGAAGCGTCTTTTTTTATCAGCATAATACACCAAAAGTGTCAACCCCCGCATAAGCGCATATACCCAAGGCCTGGGTGCGATTTTGGCAAACCATAAAAATATTTTTACTGCCAAATACTCTATCTTTTCTTTCATATTCACCTGATTTTATAGTATATTCAAAACTTATTTTACCCAAATAGACTAAAGGGCTTATATATTGAATATGACCTTTCAATTTAATTTGCTATAATCACAATAGTTTATATGCAAGGAGTTTGTATCGTGATTGGAATTGTTGATTACAAAATGGGTAATCTTGCTTCTGTCATCAATGCGTTTGCCAAAGTAGGTGCCGCTGTCATCCTAGAAAGCGATCCTGATAAATTAGAGCAGTACGATAAACTTATCTTGCCCGGGGTAGGTGCTTTTGGAGATGCCATGGAGCATCTCAAGTCTAACGGCATGGATGAAGCGGTCAAACGTTTTGCACAAAGCGGCAAACCTCTTTTGGGTATCTGTCTGGGAATGCAGCTTCTTTTTGAAAGCAGCGAGGAGTTTGGGTCGCATGAAGGGCTTGGGCTCATACCGGGAAAAGTGGTAGCATTTAATGAATGCCGGTTTGACCATCCGCATAAAGTACCGCATATGGGATGGAATGAGCTGTTCAAACAAAAAGAAACGCCGCTTTTTCAAGGATTGCCCGATGCTTTTTATCTTTACTTTGTGCACTCCTATCATGTCCAATGTGAGGATTCTTACGCCATAGGCAAAACACATTATGGATATACATTTGTAAGTGCTGTTCAAAAAGATAATATATACGGCATACAGCCGCACCCCGAAAAAAGCCATGAAAATGGACTTAAAATCATAGAAAATTTTGTAAAACTATAAGGAAAATTATGAATCAGACAATCATAGCATTGCACAGCAATGCATACCAAAACTATTCACTATTCACTATTCACTATTCACTCATTTTTACTCCAAAGGAGCAAAAATGACCATACTTCCTGCCATAGATCTTAAAGACGGAAAAGCCGTAAGGCTTACAAAAGGCCTGATGGATTCAGCAAAAATATACTCTGATGAGCCTTGGCAGGTCGCTAAAAAATTTGAAGAGCTTGGTAGTCAGTGGGTGCATCTTGTCGACCTCAACGGCGCATTCGCAGGTGAACCCAAAAATCTTGAGCAGATCAAAAAAATCCGTAAAAACTGCAACCTCAAACTGGAGCTCGGCGGAGGTATTCGCGATGAAGAAACCATCAAAATGTACCTTGATTTGGGGGTAGATAGGCTAATCCTCGGCTCAGTAGCCGTCAAAAACCCTCAGTTCGTCAAAGAGATGGCCGCCAAATATCCTATCGTAGTAGGGATCGATGCGATTGACGGCATGGTGGCAGTAGAAGGCTGGGCGGAAGTGAGCAATATGAAGGCTGCTGACTTGGCCAAAGAGTTCGCCCATGCCGGAGTAAAAGCGATTATTTGCACTGATGTCGGCAGGGACGGGATGCTAAGCGGCATCAATGTTGATTTTACATTGGAGATCGCCAAAGCTTCAGGTGTGGAGACGATTGCCAGCGGAGGACTCAAGGATATTGAAGACATCAAACGGCTCATCGAAGCGGGCGTGGACGGAACCATTGTCGGCAAGGCTTTTTATGAGGGCACGCTTGATCTTACAGAAGCATTTGCATTAACAAAGAACATCTCATGAACAAGGTCCATGAGATTACGCTAACGCTGTGTTTGCTTCAGCGGCAGGCTCAAGTGACTAGTCACTTTTATCTAAAAGGAAAAAAAGTATTATGAACGATACCTATAACGAACTTACCATTGCGCTTGATGATCAGTTTGTAGATTTTATTGCTGATTTCGTCGCAAACATTTACGATGACGGGCTTGAGCTGGACAAAGGAAAGATCATCGTACGCAGTGAAAATGATTTAACTTTCGTTAAAGATGCTTTAGTATCATTCGCAGGAACATTGGGAAATACTATCCCCATGGAATTTAAATTTGAAGTAAAAGAAAACAAAGATTGGATCAAGGCTTATCAGGATTCTATCGAACCTATTGAAGCAGGAAAGTTTTATATTTTTCCAAGCTGGTATGAGCCAAAGCCGGACAAGATCAATATCAAAATAGATCCTGCCCTTGCGTTTGGATCAGGGCATCATGCAACCACTTTTTCCTGCCTAGAAGCGATCAGCGAGTATGTGTCCAAAGGACAACATGTTATCGACGTGGGATGCGGTTCGGGCATATTGGGATTGGCTTGCAAAAAACTTGGCGCCAACGTTGAACTGTGTGATACGGATCCTCTCAGTGTAGACAGCTGCAAAGAGAACTTTAAACTTAACGAAGAGTCATACGACAAACTGTGGGAAGGCTCCATCGATAAGGCAACAGGTATTTATGATATCGTCATTGCCAATATTATCGCGGATGTGTTAAGATTTATAGCAAAAGATCTTAAATCTGCCACGAAAGAAGGAGGATACTTGATACTTTCAGGCATTTTAGATAAAAAAGAGGATCTTGTGACTGCATCTTTTAAAGATTTTACACAAGTTAAAAGAACATTAAGAGATGAGTGGGTCACACTTGTCTATCAAAAGTAACAAATCGCATGAGCTTACACTGCCCAAGAAGCAGTTGGCAGGGCAAAATCCTGAATATGCTCCAACAAATAAAAAAGGACGTTAATGGCTAATCCAAACCAAAACAACAAAAACCAAAACCAAAACCAAAACAACAAAAATTTTTTCAACAATAACCCCCTGCTTGCTTTTGCACTCTTTTCCATCGTGCTTATTATGCTTTTTAAATCTTTTGTGGGGGAAGGTGAAGGTATCGGGAGTATGCTGCAAAGCAATGTTTCTCAAACCAAACATGTTAAATATTCACAAATCAAAGAACAGATCGAACAAGGAAATATTAAAAGTGTCAAACTGACACCTTCTACCGTTGAAGCCATCGCTGAAATATCAGGGCAAAAAATACGTTACGTGGCACAAAATGTACCCACCTATGACAAAGATCTTATCCCTCTTTTAGAAGAGAAAAAAATAACCTACGAGGGTGTCATGGGAAGCGGATGGTTCTCTGAGATTATCAGTATGCTATTGCCTATTCTTATCTTCTTTGCGATCTGGATCTTTCTGGCAAACAAAATGTCAAAAGGCATGGGTGGAGGTATTCTTGGTGCAGGAAAAGCCGATAAACTTATCAATTCTGAAAAACCGGATACCAAATTTGATGATGTGCAGGGCGTTGAAGAAGCCAAAGACGAGGTAAAAGAGATCGTCGATTTTCTTAAATATCCGGAAAGATATATTGAGCTTGGCGCCAAAATACCCAAAGGCCTTTTGCTCGTAGGCCCTCCGGGCACCGGTAAAACGTTGTTAGCAAAAGCGGTAGCAGGTGAAGCTTCGGTGCCTTTTTTTTCTGTAAGCGGTTCGTCTTTCATAGAGATGTTCGTAGGTGTGGGCGCAAGCCGGGTTCGCGACTTGTTTGCACAGGCCAAAAAAGAGGCGCCTTCTATTATCTTCATTGATGAAATAGATGCTATCGGAAAAAGCCGTGCCAGCGGTGGCCAAATGGGAGGAAACGACGAAAGGGAGCAAACCCTCAATCAGCTTCTTGCAGAGATGGACGGATTTGGTACCGATACCCCCGTCATTGTCCTAGCTGCAACCAATAGACCGGAAATACTTGATGCAGCCCTGCTCAGGGCAGGACGTTTTGACAGACAAGTACTGGTAGACAAACCGGACTATGAAGGCCGCTTGGCGATTCTGAAAGTACACAGCAAAGGCGTAAAACTTGCTAAAAATGTAGATTTGGAAATCGTTGGCAAACAAACTGCAGGACTTGCAGGTGCAGACTTGGCAAACATTATCAATGAAGCTGCGCTTCTTGCTGGGCGATTTAACAAAAAAGAGATCGAACAGGCAGATTTGCTTGAAGCCATCGAGAGAGCTTTTGTGGGGCTTGAAAAGAAAAACAGAAAAATCTCCGATGTAGAGAAAAAAATCGTCGCCTACCATGAAAGCGGCCACGCTCTGATGGCCGAGCTTACCAAAGGTGCTACACGTGTTACTAAAGTATCCATCATTCCAAGAGGGCTTGGGGCTTTGGGATATACGCTTCATCTTCCGGATGAAGAAGATAGATTTTTAAAACAAAAACATGAGCTTTTGGCTGAAATAGACGTACTCCTCGGCGGACGCGCAGCCGAAGAAATTTTCATAGGCGAGATCAGTACAGGTGCGGGCAACGATCTTGATAGGGCTACCGCCATTCTCAAAGACATGATCTCTGTATATGGCATGAGTGACGTGGCTGGCCTTATGGTGCTCAAAAGAAGCCAAAACTCCTTCCTTGGCGGGGGCATGATCTCTACTGACTATAGTGAAAAAATGGCAGAGCAGATAGACAGCCACATCAAGCAAACGCTCAATGAACGCTATGCCTATGTGAAAAATACACTGAACGAATACCATGATGCCATAGTTGAAATGGCTACTATCTTGCTGGATGTAGAAGTGATAGAGGGTGCGAAAGTACGCGAAATCATAGAAACATTTGAAAAAGAACACCATATGCCAAGCCGTTTAGCCCATTCCAAGGCACCCAAGCAAGAGGAAGTTCAAACACAAACAGCAAATAACCAAGGCTAAAGATGCAAAGACCCAACCTCCTTTATATATTGCCCAACCTTTTTACGGCAAGCAGTATCTTTGCAGGGGTGATAAGTATAGCCAAAGCCAGCAGGGGAGATTTTACGGCTGCCGTGTGGCTTATTTTTTTGGCGCTTGTTTTTGACGGGCTTGACGGCAGAATAGCACGCCTGACCAATACCGCAAGCCGGTTTGGCATAGAGTTTGATTCGCTGGCCGATATCATCTCTTTTGGCATTGCGCCTGCGATGCTGCTTTATTTTTATATAGGCGATGAGTTTGGCCGGTTTGGCATAGTCGCATCGGCGCTCTATGTTGTTTTTGGCGCCATCCGCTTGGCACGTTTCAATATAACCACATCCAAAAACGATCCCAATGTTTTCATCGGACTCCCTATTCCTTCCGCAGCGATATTTGTCTGTATGTGGATACTGCTTTTTCATAAATATCATTTGGAAGCATATGCGTTTTTACTGCTTTTTTTCTCACTTGTGGTTGCAGTATTGATGGTAAGCAATATACGTTATCCCTCTTTTAAAAAATTCCATATCGACAGATCTATGGCATTTAAAACGTTTATTGCGCTTACACTTATTGCTGCCTTACTTTATCTTTTTAGTGCAGAAGGATTTGCTCTGATCATATCGGCCTATATCTTTTATGGCCCGTTTCGAGCGATACGAAATCTTAACACTAGAAAAATAAAAAGAAAACGATAATTTTTATCCCTTGACATATTTTTTTAAATTTTATATAATTTCTAAAATGAAGAGGAGATACAATGAAACCAATTACTTATAAAAACAACTTTTTCAAAAAAGATTATTCTCTTCTATCGCTGCTCTCACTATAATTTTTTCCAACATATACAATTTACACATTAGTTTTTAGTAACCTATATTTAGGTAAAATTAGAGAATTACGATAAAGCGCGCAGGCTGTCTTGCAAGATGCCTGTACGATAAAGTGCATATGAATGCACTCAACAGATAAAGGCAAACTACAATGAATAAAAAAATTATTAAGATATTTGATACAACATTAAGAGACGGGGAACAGAGTCCCGGCGCTTCAATGAACACTGAAGAAAAAATCCAAATCGCTGCACAACTTGAGCGCTTGGGGGTAGATATCATCGAAGCGGGTTTTGCTGCGGCAAGTCCGGGAGATTTTGATGCAGTAAGCAAGATCGCACAAAGAGTCAAAAACTCAACCGTATGCTCTTTGGCGCGTGCGATCGATGCAGACATCAAAGCAGCAGGTGAAGCCGTAGCGGCAGCCAAGATGAAAAGAATTCACACTTTTATCGCGACAAGCCCCATCCATATGGAATATAAACTTAAAATGACGCCTGATGAAGTGATCAAAAGAGCCGTCAGGGCCGTAGAGTACGCACGCACCTTTGTAGATGATGTGGAATTCAGCTGCGAAGATGCGGGACGTTCAGACATAGGATTTATGAAAGAGATCGTCGATGCAGTTATCAGTGTAGGTGCAAGCACTATCAACTTGCCCGATACGGTAGGATTCAGGCTTCCTTTTGAGATCGGAGCGATGGTCAAAGAGATGAGTGAATACACCAAAGGCAGAGCGATCATTTCCGTGCACAACCACAACGATTTGGGTTTAGGCGTAGCCAACTCCCTAGAAAGTATCATGAACGGCGCTGGACAGGTAGAATGTACTATTAACGGCTTGGGCGAAAGAGCAGGAAATGCGGCACTTGAAGAGATCGTGATGGCACTTAAAACCCGCTCGGATATCTTTGCAGATTTTGATACCAATATCAATACCAAAGAGATCTACCCAACAAGCCGCCTCATAGCCAACATCACAGGTATCGAACCCCAACCTAACAAGGCCATTGTCGGGAAAAATGCTTTTGCGCATGAAAGCGGTATCCACCAAGACGGCATGCTTAAAAATAAATCGACCTATGAGATCATACGCCCGGAAGATATCGGGCTTGATATGAAAGACACATTGGTTTTAGGCAAACATTCAGGCCGTGCGGCCTTCAAAGACAAATTGGGCAAACTCGGCTTTACGGTAAGCGAAGAAGAGCTTAACGGTGCATTTGAACGCTTTAAAGAATTGGCTGATAAGAAAAAAGAAGTGTATGATGATGATATCAGGGCATTGGTCACCAGCGAAATGACGACTATTGAAAAAACATTTGAATTGGTCGCTATGCAGCTGATGGACTCCACTGGAGGCGTGCCAAGCGCGGCCGTTACCATCAGACACAATGAAGCAGAGATTACCGATGCGGGTATAGGAAACGGCACCATCGATGCTGTTTTCAAAACGATTGACCGAATCACAGGCTACAACGGAAAACTTCTTGATTATAAAGTCAAATCTGTATCAGAAGGAAAAGATGCTTTGGCAAATGTCACGGTGAAGGTTATGTTTAACGACAATGAGCCGGCTATCATAGGCCATGGCCTAAGCCTTGATACGATGTTGGCCAGTGCAAGAGCCTATATTGGAGCGCTTAACAGTTATTTAAGCATGGAAGGCAAACTCAAACTGCGGCACACAGACAGTTCAGAGACGATCTAACACGTCATTCCGGACTATGATCCGGAATCTCTATCTATCTAACAAAATCATTTCTCACGTGAACCACAGGGAGATTCTGAAACGAGTTCAGAATGACGCATTTTTAAAATAAAAGCATTTCAAAGAAATGCATACCACCACTCTTCATTCTTCACTCTTCACTCGAGCGA
>JAUPLS010000118.1 GCA_030836805.1 Campylobacterota bacterium
AAAGGAAATAAAAGAAAGAATGTATTTCATATAAGACCTCTTTTCGTATTAACGATAAGCCATTATACCACAACAAAATAAAATGTACAGAGCCATTTTATAATAAAAAAACTGGAAAAGGATTACTCCAATTCCAGCCCAAAACAACAACAACAAATATTATTTTACTTCTTTAGCATTATCAAACACTTGCAAGAACTTATTACCATCTGTATGTGTATCCACACAAATCATGGTGTAATCTTCACGGCGATAAACCCATTTTGGCAGGAAGCGTTGGGTGTAAATTTCGTTGGTATAGTAATTACCAGTTTCTTGTTCCAATTCTTCTTTTGTGTCAGCAAAATGAACAATACCACCACCACGCTCATTTTGGTCTAGACGCCAGTAATATTTGGTAGCATCATCAAGGGGGATTGCAACCCAATCCTCAACATATCCAAAATAGTCAAAAACCTGTTGTTGTGCTTTAAAAAAATCATTCAGAAGTTTCATAACATTCCTTATTTTATATACCAATATGAAGAACTAAGTAATTGGTCGACCACTCACGCTTTAAACGCCCTTATTTGGCTAAGAGTAAGTTGCCCAATTCATTCCACATTTAGTGTCTTTGGCGGTACCACCTTGGACACCTATACCTAGTTCAAACTCTTAAATTAACGAGACTTCAGACAAGCCTCATTTTCAAAAATATCACGGGGAAGAAACACTTGCAGCATATTCTTGCCCGCATCAATAAAACGAGCACCAGCCGACACCGAAGAGGCAGACTTAAATTTATTGCGGAAACGGGTGGGCTTGTATGAAACATAAATACCCAGACTATGATCAAAATCACCACCACCAGTTTTGGTCAATTTATGAGCTACCGTTTTAGCCGATTTGGTGCCCACACGCTTCAGAATCAGCGTGCCATCTTTCTTGTAAGACATCACACGGATAACATCATTAATCCCCCATTGAACACCCAGCTTGGTGACATCCATTTTAATAGCAAGACGGGGAGAATCGTTTTTCACATTGGTCGAAAGAGTCACTTCATTCATATTAATTTCCTTAGCAAGTTAACAATGACACCATTGTACATCAACTAAAATAAAATGTACAGCTATAAAAAAACGATTAACAAATATTTTGGCAATTAACAGCCACGACTAAAAAACAAGTTTTTTACCAAGAGCAATGTTATTAGTGTTATAATGACTTCTTAGCTCCACAAAAAACGAGGCAATCAAATGACAAAACTCTTTTCTTCAGCCGTTAGTCTGTTTCTTATCGTTGCCCTACTGTTCCTCAGCATCCCAAGAGCACTTAAACCCAGAACCCTTGGGAATGACGAAAGGGAAAATATAGCGAATGCTATTATCATTCCAATTACACGAGTGCTCTTGGTTTTAATTGTATCTTTTGTTCTTATTGGGGCAGTATTTATAATTTAAAAACCGCAAGATTTTTTTCTGTGGTAGGGATTACTTCTTGCAATCCTCCATTTTCAACAAAAGAATACATTTTTTTGTAAATTTCTCCCAAACCTAAAAGCCCCTTCAACTCTTGGGCAAAAACCGAATTTGGCGATGACACATCCCAACCATATAAAGAAAACTTCTCAAGAAGGCTAATGGCTTTTTTTGCGACATCCATCTCCTCGGAACCATCTTTTTCGTGCCACCTCTCATCCCAAGAGAACGGATTATTTAAATACTCTGAAGTTAAAAATAAACGAACAGCATACCAATTGGAGTTAGGGGTGATTTTTGGTAGCAACTCATCAAATAGGTCAAAGCGACCAACCTTAGCAATATAGGACATTAAATCATATCCATCTTTATTGTATGCATTAATATCCAGACCCTTCTCAACCAATATTGGTAAAGTGTAATTAGGTAAATACCCCAAAACAACCAAATGTCCTAGATTTGTGGCACGGCGAAGCCCACACATGGAAATAGGGGAGCGAATTGAGTCATACTTACTAAATAAAATATGATACTTGTTTAAAACAGACACATCTATTGGATGGTTTACATCAGTGATACTGGATAAAAAAGGAAGAGGACATGTTTTTCTTAATGACAAATTAAGAACGCAATAAGTTAGTAGTATTTGTTTTATCGCCGCACGGTCTTTAAATTTTTTAAATAATCCGAACATATTTGCCAAACCCAAAAGGATATTGACAACTTAATCAACAAAAATCAAAAATCAATATCTACAATTAAGTAATTACAACAATCCGTTTTGATGTGCCCAATAAAGTGCGCTACCAACAACGCCCAACACAAATGTTGAAAAGAAAAAAATTTTAATCCAAGAATAAGGACGTTCGCCATCTACAACACCAGTATCCCCATTAACGCAAATACGGAATACTTTATTGGAAAATAAATAAGCGCCAATCCAAATTGGCAATAAAATTTGATTAAATTTTTCATCTGACCAATCTATGTCAGTAGAGGTGATTCTTTGTTCATCACCCCCAATATCACGCTTAATTGTGCTATATATCACTTCCTTCATAATATTATGAGCATCAACAACACCTTGTTGCAATGTAGTAGAGGCTGACATCGCTTGGAATCCCAAAAGCGCCTCTTCTTTGAATTGTTTAGACCTTCCCAAACCCCAAGAACCCAACTCATCTAAAAGATGTGGCTCCAATGATTTTTGGGCGGGCACTAAAACATCTACAAAAGTATTCCTTACTGAACCCGATACCGTTGTCCAACGTATTTTTCTTTCTTGATACGTTTCTGTTTTTGTCTGACCATTTACAGTGACAGTTCTTGTTTTCGTCACGTAATAATATGTTCCACGTTCACCCACATAAGAAGTATAAGACTTAGCATCAAAATTCCAATATGGGAGATAACATCCCTTTAATTTGTCTTTATTTTTATACGTGGTTTTTAATTTATTGGGGGCAAACCAAAGTCCGTGAATCCAGTCTTTAATTTTATTCTGTGCTTGTTCCTGCGTTAGACGAAAGGAGAGAATATTATCGGGGTGAATTGTCGTATTAAAATCAGTTTTATTCTTTGTGATAGGAGATGCACAATAGGCGCAAGAACCAGCTTCAATACCAGCTTCAAAAACACTGGTGGCACCGCACGATGAGCAACTCACCGAGGACTCAACACTATAGACTTTACCTTGATTTTGAAAATCAAAAGCACGCTTTTCCAAACTTTGAGGAAACTCCAATTCTACCTCAGCATGGCAATTAGAGCAGCCCAAATTTTGTTTATTAGGTAAAAAATGCAAAAAACTACCACAGGATGGGCAATTTTTATTTATTGTTTTATATGAATTTTCC
>JAUPLS010000119.1 GCA_030836805.1 Campylobacterota bacterium
GAAAATTCAAACCGCATCATCACAGGCTCAAACTACCACGCCTACATCAAGATCGCTGAGGGTTGCAACCAGCAGTGCTCTTTTTGTGCGATCCCAAGCTTCAAAGGCAAACTGCACTCCAGAACGCTTGTTTCCATCCAAAAAGAGGTGCGCAATCTGGTCAAACAGGGTTTTTATGATTTTTCATTTATCTCCCAGGACAGTTCAAGCTACGGAAGAGACATGGGGCTGCAAGACGGGCTTATCGAACTCATCGATGCCGTAGAGGCGATAGAGGGCGTAAAGTCTGCACGCATTCTCTACCTCTATCCAAGTACGACCACGTTAAAACTCATCGATGCGATCGCCGACTCTAAAGTTTTTCAAACATACTATGACATGCCCATCCAGCATATCGACGATGGGATGCTAAAGCTCATGAAAAGAGGATTTGGCGAACAAAAAACCATCGAATTGCTAGAGTACATGAAAAGCAAACCGGGTGCTTTTATCCGCACCTCTGTGATCGCGGGCCATCCCGGTGAAAGCGAGGAAGCGTTTGAAAAACTCTGCGCGTTTATGGAAGATTTTGATTTTGACCGGTTCAATACGTTTGCCTACTCAAACGAAGAGACGACTCCGGCGTATACGATGGAACAACTCCCCCAAGAGGTCATCGAACAACGGACACAAATCCTCGGAGAGATCGCCCGACAATCCATGCACAACTCCCTTAAAAAGATGTTAGGCAAAACCGTTACCGTTGTTATCGACGGGCAAAGCAGCGAACATGAGTACCTGCTTAGTGCCAGGCCTCTGCAATGGGCCGTAGAAATCGACGGAGAAATACTCATCAACGATACTTCCGATTTGGATATCGTGTTTGGCAAAACGTATCAAGCGCGAATTACAGAGCTGGCTGGGGAGCAACTGCTTGCAACTTTATTAAATGAGCAAAGTAGCAGTGAGCAACTAGCAGTGAGCAACTAGCAGTTAAGAATGGATACCCATGGAAGATAAAAGTATTTTACGCAATAAAAGTTTTCAGTTTGCTCTTCGTATCATTAAGTTATCAAAATATTTACAGGAAGAACATGAGGAGTATATCCTTTCAAAGCAAATATTGCGTAGCGGAACTTCTATCGGTGCTTTAGTTAGAGAAGCTCAATATGCTCAATCGAAAGCAGATTTTTTACATAAATTGATGATTGCTCTTAAAGAGGCAAATGAAACTGAGTATTGGCTGCTTCTTCTTTTTGAATCAAAGTATATTGATGAAAAGATGTTCAATAGTATTGATCCCGATATCAAGGAACTGCTTAAACTTCTTATATCCAGTACAAAAACAGTAAAAAGACAATGAAACCAAAACTGCTCACTGCTCACTGCTCACTGCTCACTGAAAAAAAGAACCTCCTCGCTTTCTCTGCCGGGGTTGATTCGTCTGCACTTTTTTTTCTGCTGCTGGAAAGCAATATCCCTTTTGATATCGCTATAGTCAACTACGGCACAAGGGAAAACAGCGACAAAGAAGAAGCGCACGCCAAAGCCTTGGCAAAAAAACACAACCTTGTATGCCATACCATCAAAGCACCCTCTTTTACGAGCCACTTTGAAGCCAACGCACGTAAATTCCGGTATGCATTTTTTGACAGCATCATAGAAAAACACCGCTACGACACGCTCCTGATGGCCCACCAGCTCAATGACCAGCTTGAATGGCTGCTGATGAGGCTCACCAAAGGAGCAGGCGTATGCGAACTTCTTGGACTGGAGCCTCTTAGCCAAAGAAAAAACTATACGATCATCCGTCCGCTGCTTAGCCATACCAAAGAAGAGCTGCTTGGCTACCTCAACACACACGGGCATCCTTATTTTGTGGATGAAAGCAATCGCGACGAAAGATACGAACGAAACTATTTTAGACAGCACTTTGCTGACCCTTTGATCTCAAAGTACAAAAATGGCATCAGGCGCAGTTTTGATTATCTCAGACAAGACAAAAGAAAAATCCAAGAGGTATTTACGATACTCTTTTCTCACAAAGAGCTAAGAGTTATCCGTTTGCACACACCCTCGGCTAAAGTCAAAGCGGCCGACCTGGTCCTAAAAAAGCTTGGCTATCTGCTCTCTGCCCCTCAAAGAGAAGAGATACGGCAGAAAAACAGTTTGGTCATCGGGGGAAAATGGGCAGTTGAGATACAAGAAGAGAAGCTCTATATTGCCCCCTATCGCACCACAGACATGCCAAAGCCGTTTAAAGAGCAATGCAGGATTTTAAAAATCCCTGCAAAGATACGTGCCTATCTATTTGAGGCAAAGATCAACCCCTCATCCGTAATTCCTAATTCCTAATTCCTAATTCCTAATTCC
Organism: Campylobacterota bacterium; assembly: GCA_030836805.1. Classification (GTDB taxonomy): domain Bacteria; phylum Campylobacterota; class Campylobacteria; order Campylobacterales; family Sulfurovaceae; genus Sulfurovum. Next base: position 2,353 of record JAUPLS010000119.1, read on the forward strand.
TAATTCCTAATTCTTCACTTTTCACTTTTCGCCAAAGGGTGTGCCTTCATATACTCTTGCATTTTCTTTACTGAGCCCAATTTCGTATAAACCTGCGTGGTAGCCATCGTAGCATGTCCAAGCAGCTCACTGACGTCTGCGATCCTTGCACCTTCATTAAGCAAGTGTGTTGCAAAAGAATGCCGAAGCTGATGCGGAGTAGCCTTAATCCCCGAAGCTTTAAATAAACCCGTCAATTTGTAGCGTAATTGCGCACTGTTCATGGGCGCATTTCCTTTTTCAAACAAATATTTTTGAGGCATTTTTTGATCGGTATACTGCTTAATAAGTCGTTGTAGTACATCCAAAAGAGGCAACTCTCTTACTTTATTGCCTTTTCCATGTATCTGTACCCATCCTCTGTTGATCTCTTCAAGTTTCAAACGAGAAAGTTCGGAGATACGAAGCCCCAAACCATACAACATTAAAACAAGAAGCTTTTCCTCTAAATTTGCTTTGCTCAAGACCTCTTCTATGTAGATTGCTTCAATAGGTTTTGGGAGGCTATGGGGAACTTTTATGGACTCGTCTGCCATCAGTTTTATGGTCAGATGTTCTTGCTCTCGGAGGTATTTCACAAAAGAACGTACAGCTGAAAGTTTTTTTGCGATAGTTTTTTTGTTATTTTTGACCATCTTAAATCGAAAAGGAGTGATATCTAAAATCACCACTCCCTCTTCTTGGTAAAAATGGCTGATCTCCTGCATTTGTTTGAGCGCCACCTCATAAGTAACGATTGAAGTCTCACTATACCCCCTCACTTCAAAAAGATAGGACAAAAAATCTTCAATACTTTGTCTTAAATCTATCATCTGTTCTTATGCAATCGCATGTTCAAGCATCCGCTTTTGCAAATATTCCCTAGCCTCATTCAAACTCATTCCTTCAAGGCTTAGTGACTGCAAATAAAATGTGATCTTGCAAAAAGGTTTGGGGATAATAAACTTATCCCAACTATTGAGCTGCCAATAGCTGCTTGGACGATAATTAATAGCTACAAGAGGCACATTGGCTTTGAGCGCCAAAGCAAGTGCCCCATCGCTCACTTTGTAGCGTGGGCCTCGCGGGCCATCAGGAGTCACCAATAGATCGCTTCCATTCTTTAAGGTGCGGAACGCCTCAAGCAGTACCTGCCTTGCACCTCTGCTGCTGGATCCCCTCAAAGACCCGATAGCAAAAAACGTCAACACCCTTGCAATCATCTCTCCGTCAAAATGTCGTGAAATAATAGCAAAGGAGCGTTGCTTTTTATGAAAATACCTATAAGCTTGGGGTGACATAAGCAGTTCACCATGCCAGCACACTGCCACGCATTGCTCTTGCGTAATCACCCCTTCGATATGAAATGATTTTCTAGAGGTAAGCCAAAAAAATCTCGCCAGCATATACCCCAACGGAGGCAACACCGCCTTGGCTATGGCTCTTGTTTTGGATTTCATATTCTAGACTATCTCGCCATCCAATGCCGCTCTGGAAGTTTGGATAATTTTTACATTTTTGATCTGCCCCAGCAGCTCTTCACTTCCTTTGACAAAAATAAGCTTTCCGTCATCACTGCGGCCTGAAACCCTGCCGCCTGATTTTAGTTCATCAAAATAGACTTGATGTATTTTACCCAATTGACAGTCCATCATTTCACAAAGCATCTCCATGTGCCTCTCTTGAAGCCTGGTAAGTCTTTTCGAAGCTGCTTCGACTGCTATCTGATTTTCAAAAAGGGCCGCTTTGGTATGGGGGCGCGGAGAGTATTTAAATGAAAAAACCTGTTCGAATCTAACCTTTTCAAGCACATCCATTGTATCTTCAAAATCCGCATCGCTTTCACCCGGAAAACCCACAATGATATCTGTCGAGATAGTTGCCTCCGGGCAGAGTGTACGAATTTTTTCACAACGGTTTAAAAACCACTCTTTGGTGTATCCTCTTTTCATCGATTTAAGCAAAGAGGTGGAGCCGCTTTGCAGGGGTACGTGAATTTGCTTGCATATTTTGGGGTTATAGGCAAACTCCTCAAGGAACGCATCATCCATATGCAAAGGGTGAGGTGAGGTGAACCGAATGCGCTCCAAACCCTCTATTTTGGAGATCTTTTGCAACAATTGTGTAAAATCACATGGCTCGTCAGATGTGCTGAAGTGTTTGCCGTAATCGTTGACATTTTGTCCCAAAAGCATCACTTCTTTGGCACCCAAAGCGACGGCTTTAGTGATCTCCTGAATGATCAAATAAGGGGGTATAGAGATCTCTTCTCCCCTTGTAGCGGGAACAATACAAAAAGTACACGATTTATTGCACCCGATAGAGATATTGACCATCGCCTTCAAAGGGTTGGTTCTGTATTCCCCAAACGTATAGGTGCTTTCATCATGGTCGATACTAACCTCAACAGCATGCTTCTTGTCAACTACTTCATTAATCTTGGAAACATTTCTCGCACCCAACACAAAGTCCACACTTGGTGCACGCTTGATAATCTCTTCGCCGAGATGTGATGCAGTACATCCCGTTACCCCTATCTTTGCAGAGGGTTTTTTGTGTTTATTAAATACTCCTATTTCTGAAAAAAGTTTCGCTACAGGCTTTTCCCTGACACTGCATGTGTTGATGATAATAAGGTCAGCATCTTCTATTTTATCAGTGAGGCCATAAGGTTCTCTCTGATTGAGTTGTGCGATCATGTGTTCACTGTCACGCACATTCATCGCGCAACCAAGCGTTTCTATAAATAATTTTTTACTCAAAAAATCTCTTTTGTATTAAGCTATGATGTGTACTTCATAGATATATTCATTCTCATCTAATCCATACTTCACTTCACGCATATAAACACTATAACCTTTTTCTTCGAAATATTCAATTACCGCCTTGAGCTCTTTATGGGAATTGTCTTTATCAAAATAAAATATAGACTTGTCTGCTAGCTCTTCTTCTATCTTAGTGATCTCAACGATCTTTGGTTTTGCCTTAAGTGTTGTTCTAGCGAGTTTAAGTTTCATCTATATTCCTTTTGTGCGTGGTTATAATTGATTTATTATACTTTATTTTCTGTAAAGGTTGCATGAGCTATAATTATAATCTTCAAAAAAACTACTTCCCAGACGTTCTTAACGGTGTTATGTTACCTCTTGTAGCGGTAGGTTTGAAAACTATTCAAAACAAATTGTAAGGAAAATACTTATGGAAAAAATATTAGATATTATTGAAGCGATCGCGCACGAAAAAAATATTACGAAAGATCATGCGATTGAAGCCTTTAAAGAAGCGCTTATCAATACTGCCAAAAAACTTACCAGCCAATCAAGCACTTTCGAAGTGATTATAGATCCTTCTTCTAGAACCTATCAAATTCATAAAGTGATCACGGTTGTCAAAGATGACGATGCCCATCTAGAGACAGAGCCCGACAGCTATATTTCTTTAGGCGAAGCAAAAGACTTCGATGATTCTATTGAACTGGGAGACCAGCTTAAAGAGGAGTTTATCCTTGAAAATTATGGCCGCACCGCCTCTTCAAATCTTTTTAGAGAGCTTGAATACCATGTCCAAAGACGCATAGAACAAGATCTTTTTGAAAAATATAAAGAGAAGATCAACACTATCATGATTGGCGTGGTCAACCGTATTGATGCCGAAGACAATACTTATGTTGAAATCGGCGAGCTAAAAGGTGTTTTAACTCTCAGAAACCGCATCAAGGGTGAAAAATTCAAACGGGGAGACACAATCAAAGCTTTGCTTCGCTATGTAAGCGTTGATCCTCAATACGGTTTATTTCTTGAACTCACAAGAACTTCACCTAAATTTTTAGAACAACTTATGGCCAAAGAAGTTCCTGAAATTGCGGACGGAGTGGTAGAGATCATCGGTGCGGCAAGAATTCCCGGGGAGCGTGCCAAAATTGCTCTTAAAACAGACCAAATGAATGTAGACCCTATCGGTGCGGCAGTAGGCGTAAAAGGGGTAAGAATCAATGCCGTAAGCCATGAACTTAACGGAGAAAATATTGATTGTATCGAATATTCACCCATCCCGGAAATCTTTATTACCCGTGCATTAAGTCCTGCTATAACGCAAGGTATCAAAGTGGATGCTGCATCAAAAAAAGCTATCATCAATATAACCTCTGATCAAAAAGCAAAAGCCATAGGAAAAAGCGGTATTAATATTCGTTTGGCTTCTATGCTTACAGGCTACACTATTGAACTCAACGAAGTGGAAGGGGTTGTGGACAGACAGACAGAACATGGCATGGAGGCCGGTGAAACGGAAAAAACAACTGACACTTCAGCATTGGCGGATCTATTCAAATAAAATATACGCTCCCCGTACATCCAAATTAAGCTGGCGGGAGATCGCGGACAGAAAAAGTATTAACTTGATTTAAAATAACAACACAATTATCAGCAACCAAATTAATCTGTTATCATCCCGGCAAAACTTTCTACGTCCAAAGAGGCGCTCCCCACAAGCAAACCGTCCACTCCGCGAATAGAGATAATCTCTTTGCTGTTTTCTGGTTTCACGCTTCCCCCATAAAGCAACGGTTTCTGGAGTGTTTTTTTCAATGCTTCATGGGTGCTGGCTATCTCTGCGGATGTTGCAGATCTTCCTGTGCCGATCGCCCAAATAGGCTCATAGGCAACAATCAGCTTTTCATAAGAAATATCAATCCCTTCGAATTGAGAAAGAAGGTACTCCATAACACTATGCTGACCCTGCTGGCGTATTTCAAGAGGTTCGCCTATGCAATAGATGATCTCAAAACCATGTGACTGAAAATAAGCAAATTTTTCGGCGATAAACGCTTGAGTTTCTCGTAAAATTTCTCTTCTTTCACTGTGTCCAATAAGAATAGTTTTAATCTCAAACTCTTCAAGCTGCTCTAGCCCAATCTCGCCCGTAAACGCGCCATTTTGTGCCATGTAGGCATTTTGTGCCCCCAAAATAAAATCACCCGAAAATTGATCCAGAGCGGTTGCAGGAGGAAAAATATATACTTTATCTTCGGCTCTTTTTGTTATGATTTTTGTCAGCAACGTTTCTATGTAAGCTTTTGTGCTAGCACGTGTATGGTTTGTTTTAAAATTTGCTGCAAAAATCATTTCTCTGCCCTTCTTTCACTGTTTAATTTGAATCGTCAACTATTTGAGTGCTTCAAGTCCAGGAAGTGCTTCTCCCTCGATCAGCTTAAGACTTGCTCCTCCGCCTGTACTCACAAAGGTCATTTCATCTGCATCACCTGCTCTTTGTGTTACATCCGCAGTATCTCCGCCCCCCACAATTGTTGTTGCATGGGTTTGGGCAATATTGTGCGACATAGCAATGCTTCCCTTGGAAAATCTGTCCATTTCATAAACCCCCATAGGACCATTCCAAATGATTGTCCGGGCATCATTGAGCGCTTCACGAAAAAGCCTGGAACTCGCCGGGCCTATATCTAATCCAAACCATCCTTTCGGAATCTCTTGTGTGGGCAAAAACTTCACCGTAGTATTTTCAGAAAACTCCGGTGCAACTACCACATCTACAGGAAGATAAAACTTGATATTAAGCTCTTTGGCTTTAGCCATAATCGCTCTTGCTTCATCCAAAAGATCGTCTTCTACGAGAGAATTTCCTACTTCATATCCTTGGGCTTTCAAAAAAGTAAATGCCATCCCTCCGCCGATGATCAATTTATCTACTTTATTTAACAAGTTCGTTAATGCCTGAAGCTTGCCCGAGACCTTGCTTCCGCCCACTACAGCAACAAAAGGCCTTGTGGGCTTTTCAATCACCTTGGAAAAGAAATTAATCTCTTTTTCCATGAGGAAGCCTGCGGCTTTATGTTCTTTATCAAAAAACTTGGTAATTGCATGTATCGAAGCATGTTTCCTATGGCAGGCACCAAATGCATCATTGATATAAAAATCTGCAAATTCAGCCAATTGTTTTGCAAACACTTCATCATCACTTGTTTCACCTGCTTCGTAGCGAAGATTTTCCAACAACAGCACATCTCCTGCTTCAAGCCGGCCTGCTTTTGCTTTGGCATCTTCTCCCACCACATCATTTGCCATATAGATATCGCTTTTGATTTTCAATAACGTGTGCAGTCTTTTTGCTACCGGCGCCAACGAGTATTGCTCCTCATACTTGCCTGGCTCAGGACGCTCGTAATGAGAGGCTAAAATTATTTTACAATCTCTGTCAATACAATAACGAATCGTTTGGAGTGCGGAACGGATGCGTCTATCATCGGTAATATTGCCAAACTCATCCTTGGGGACATTGAAGTCGCATCGTATAAATACTCTTTTGCCTTCAATGTTTAAATCTTTTAGCGTTTTCACTTTTACTGCTCCCTACTTTTTACTTACATGCACTGCCATATCAACCAAACGGCAAGAGTATCCCCACTCATTGTCATACCAAGAAAGTATTTTTACCATATTGCCGCCTACTACCTGAATCGTATCAAGAGGTACAACAGTGCTGAGTTCTTCTCCCACAAAATCTTGAGAGACTCTATACTCTTCATCCACACCCAATATACCTTTATGTGAACCTTCACTGGCTGCTTTAAAAGCATTTTTCACCTCATCAAGCGTGACATTTTTGCTTAACGTCACTGTCAGATCAACCATCGAAACATCGGCAGTCGGCACACGGATCGCCTGGCCATTGAGTTTGCCTTCAAGATTTGGAAGTACCTTGGAGATCGCTTTGGCCGCTCCTGTTGTGGTAGGAACAAGATTAGTTGCTCCTGCACGTCCTTTTCTTGGATCTTTCTTGTGTTTTGCATCCAAAATAGGCTGAGAGGAAGTATAAGAATGGATCGTCGTCATCAATCCTTTTTCGATACCAAAAACATCATCAAGCACTTTAGCTACAGGCGCCAAACCGTTGGTTGTACAGCTTGCGTTTGAAATAATTGATTGGCCCGCATAACTCTCTTCATTGGCACCTATAACAAAAGTTGGAGTATCATCTTTGGCAGGAGCAGAAAAAATTACTTTTTTGATACCGTTCTCAAGATAGGGCTGTACACTCTCCTGTGTCAAAAATGCACCGGTACACTCCAGAACAACCTCTGCACCATATAAAGCAAAATCCAATTTTGCGGGATCACGCTCTTCTAAAATTTTGGCTTTATCTTTGCCTATATGCAAATACCCATCTCGCACTATAGTATCTTTTCGGACACCGTGCACGCTGTCGTATTTTACATTGTATTCTAACATTTCAGGTGTACCGCTTGCATTTACTGCTACAAGCTCTATGTCATTTCTGTCGGCAATGATACGCGCCACACATCTACCAATTCTACCCAGTCCGTTAATTGCTACTTTTACAGCCATATTTGTACCTTATTATGCTAAAATTACGCAATTTTACACTAATTGAGGTTATTATTTGGTTAAACAAGAGAAGCCGTCCGTGGCAATCTTTGGTGGGAGTTTTGACCCTCCTCATCAAGGGCATCGAGCTATCATTGAGGAGGCCGTGCGTTCTCTGGATGTAGAGAAGGTGCTCATTATACCCGCCTATCTTAACCCCTTTAAGCTCTCTTCCTTAGCCCCTGCTGCACTGCGGCTTCAATGGTGCCATACACTTTTTGATCCGATAGAGAAAGTAGAGGTAAGCGACTATGAGATACGAAAAGGAAAAAGTATTACCACCTCGCAAACCGTAAAACATTTTAAGCAAATTTATCATGTAAAGTATCTTATTATTGGTGCTGACAATTTAACAACATTGTCAAGCTGGCATGAATTTGAGTGGCTTAACAATGAGATTACCTGGGTGGTTGCAACACGCGAAGGCAGCCGTCTGCAAACTCAAATGCTTAAAAAATGGAAAATTTTAGAGGTTAAGACACCTATAAGTTCTTCAAAAATTCGCGATACAAAACAGTTAAAAGATGTTGACATGCAGATTAGAGAATCTGTCAAAAAATTATTAAAAGGACAACAAAATATGACAATGGAACAACGAATAGAAAATATCGTTACCTTACTTGATGAGAAAAAAGCCGAAGAGATCGAGGTATTCAATCTTGATAATGCGGACTACATTGCAAAGCGCGTAGTTATAGCAAACTCACTCAACGGAAAACATACCCAGGCACTTGTTGATCAGCTCAAGAACACACTTAAACCAAAAGGTGAAATATTTCTTGCTACCGATATCAGTGATGAGTGGGCAGTAATTGATTTGGGTGATATTCTCATTCACATTATGATCCCAGAGTACCGTCAGCGTTATTCGCTTGAAGCATTTTTAAGCGAACTTGCTGCTGCCCAAAAAAATCGCGATTAGCATACCGCCGCCTCAAAAAAGCAGCAGTTGATGGTTGTGCGCCGAAAAACAGATTTTCAATCCAAACAAAATATCTACGGACTGCATAAAGGTCCTCTTTGGGGGGGAACCCTCTTCCCCTTATATCTTGTCGACCACTTCTATACCAAGAATATCCAATCCTTCTTTAATCGTTTTTGCTGTCAAGCGCGCAAGGGCTAAACGACTCATCCGAAGCTCCTCGCAAACTTCCTCTTTTAATATAGGATTTTGCTCGTAAAATCGCATAAAGAGGGTAGCAAGCTCATAAAGGTAGCTAGTGATTTGATTGGGGGCAGCATCCTCTGCTGCACGATAAAGCATCTCTTCAAAACGCAATAGCATCACACCCAAACGGTGCTCTATCTCATCTCCAATCGTAATATGCCCTTTAATTTCTCTATCAAAACGCCTAAAGATGCTTTGGATTCTTGCATAGGCATATTGCATATACAAAGAAGTATTGCCTTCAATACTCAACATTTTATCCCAGTCAAAAATATAATTGGACTCTCTGTTAATCGAGAGGTCGGCATATTTAACCGCACCAATACCTATGATTTTTGCCAAGCGCTCAAGCTCTTCTGGGCAAAGGCTCTCTTTATCTTTAATGCTTTCTTTAGCTTTAACAACAGCTTCGTCAAGCAAATCCACTAATTTGACAGTGCCTCCGTCGCGCGTCTTAAAAGGCTTGCCGCTTTTATCCATCATTGTTCCAAAAGCGACATGTTCAAGTTTTACATCCCCTGAAACAAATCCCGATTCTTTTGCTATCTTAAATACTTGTTTAAAATGCTCTGATTGTCTGGCGTCCACAACATAGGAAATTCGCTTGGCACCAAGCACATTGGCTCTATATCTTAAAGCCGCGAGATCGGTAGTCGCATAGAGATATCCGCCATCTCCCTTCTGAACGATCACCGGAATCTCTTCCCCTTCTAAAAATACACATTGTGCGCCATTGCTTTCTTTAAGCAAACCCTGACTGATCAGGTCTTCAATGACGTTCGGAAGATCTTCGTTGTAAAAACTTTCTGCTTTGACATCCTCCCGCGTGAGTTTGATGCAAAGCTTGCCATAAACATCTTCGCAGTGCCCAAGTGAAATATCAATAAACTTTTGCCAAAGATTAAGACAATGCTGATCACCACTTTGTATCTTGACTACATATTCTCTGGCTTTGTTTGCAAAAGAGGCATCTGTATCAAAACGCGTTTTAGCCTCTTTATAAAATTGTTCAAGGTCCTTCAGGTCGGCACTGCCATCGCTTCCCTTCTCCTCAAGGTAAGCAATTAACATCCCAAACTGTGTTCCCCAGTCTCCAATATGGTTTTGACGAATCACTTCATCCCCAAGATAAGTTAAGAGATTTGCTAGGGTATCGCCGATAATAGTTGAACGCAAATGCCCCACATGCATCTGTTTTGCCATATTGGGGCCAGAATAGTCAACCACCACCTTTATGGGCGTTTCTCGCTTCGCCACACCCAATCGCTCATCCTGCAAAGCCTGATCGCACGCCAAAGCTATCCATGAAGGATGAAGCCACAAATTAATAAATCCCGGTCCCGCCACTTCGGCTTTTGCCACAACACACGTAAGATCAATGTGAGACACAAGCTTTTGGGCAATCTCTCTGGGGTTTTGCTTAAGTATTTTAGCCAACGACATCACTCCGTTAAACTGAAAATCTCCAAATTCCGGCTTTGTCGCTTCTGTTACCATTACTGCCTGAACATCTATATCTGCTTTTTTAAAAGCTTCTTTGATAATGCAATTTATTTCTGATTTTAATTTCATATATTTCCCATGAAAGGTAGTAGTATTTTTCTTTTTTCAACGCTTCGGCTTGAAGATACGCATAGATAATCTGCGGGTTCTAGAAAATTTCTCTATAAAATTTGTTTACACATTCCCTTCCAAGAAGAAGGGAATGAATTTTTAGTTAAACGTTTTCGCTTTTTGTCTCTTTGGTTGGAGCTTCAACTTTGGGCTCTTCTTTGGAAGCAATTTCTTTTTTCTCTTCGTCTTCGTCTTCTTTTACTGCTTTTTTAAAATCTTTAATCCCCTTGCCTATACCCTTTGCAAGATCTGGAATTTTTTTTGCTCCAAAAAGAAGCACCACTATTGCTAATACAACCAACAACTCCGGCATACTTGGCATACCCATATGAATCCTTTATTACTCAATGATTGAGTGTGATATTAAAAATTTTAACAATTATACTCAAAAATGTTTAAGAGCACCTCTTATGTTCTACATAATAGCTATTCTTCATTTAACCAATTTTGAATAAATCTTGCTTCCTCTTCCTTGCTTTGTTTTAGCCTTGCTGCCTTTGCCACCACGACAAACTCTTTGGCAGCCTCTTCAACCAGATGATTAATGATCGTAATGTCATTTTCCCCAAGTGCAAGTATCTCTTCTTTGGCATTTTCTATTCGTTTGGCAATAATAGCGTCATTATCGGTAGATCTGTCATTGAGTCTGATTTTTAATTCTTTGAGTGTCGGCGGAGTGATAAATGCCGAGGTAGTAATATCCCCCATCTTTGCGCGCACCAATCTGTGTCCTTGCACATCAATATCAAATATCACCAATTTGCCTTCTTGCAATGCTTTCTTTACCGGTTTTAACGATGTGCCGTAATAATTGCCGTGCACTTGGGCATACTCAAGAAAATTTCCTGCTTTTATATCCTCTTCAAAGCTTTCTTTTGAAACAAAAAAATAATCTTTGCCATGCACTTCGCCTGCTCTTGGGTCTCGTGTTGTAGTTGAGATAGAAAAATAATATTCGCCTATCTCTTCGGAGGCGGCATTAATGATCGTACTCTTTCCTGCCCCGCTGGGCCCTGAGAGTACCAAGATGGCCCCCTCTTTTTTCTGTTTCATTTTGCTTTGTCCTTAAAGCTGATTGTGATGTTTATCTCGGCGCCTTTAAGCAGTTTTCTTATTTTTTTAACTTTCATTCCTGCCATAGCCTGCAAAAGCGTTTCTTCAAGAGCCAATGGGGTGCTGGCATTATCTTCTTTTGGCTGCATTGTTTGTTCTGTGCTGTTTGCTTCTGCGGCTTCTTGGTTGACTGTATCATCTTGGATGAAAGACTCAAAAAATTCCTCTTCGTCCATCACTTCCAATCCGTCTTTGATCAGCTGGCGCTTAATGATTTCAATTTTTTTCTCTTCATTCATCTCCCCCTCTGCGATATAGATCTCTTCATCTTCATCCATATCCAAAATATTTTTTATCTTTTCTATCTCTTTATCATTGAGGATATTTGTTTTTACAGCGTCATCTTCCTGTGTCTCCTGAGTTTCATCTTCAAAGATTTCAGCAGAAAGAGGAAAAATAAAATGGTCTTTCGAGTGAAAAACCCGACTCTCTTCGTTTTTTGCTTCTTTGATCACTCCTATAATCTGTGAGGGCAAAAAAGGTTTTATAATTATTTTGTCAAATAAATGATTCTCTTCATCGTAGCGTGTCAAAAAAATGGTTTTCAAGGTATGAAGCGCATCAATATGCTCCTGTACTTTCTCGCTGTAGGATGCATCATCCACGAATATCAGATCATAGCTATCGTTCTTGATCTTGTCCGCACTTTCTGTTTCTTCCAAAGAAAATGCTTCGTCACGCGCACAAAGAGAAAAGAGTCTAGAGACAACCGGATTGCTATTGATGAGTAAAATATGCATAGATATACTCCAAAAGGTATTTATATTATTGTAGTATAAATTTGGTTATGTCTTGGTTTTAAGATTTGAAAAAGAAGAAGTGGTACACCCATCAGGATTCGAACCTGAGACCTTCGGTACCGCAAACCGATGCTCTATCCAGCTAAGCTATGAGTGCACTAAAATTAAGTAGCGATATTTAGGAATCGTGATTGTAGCAA
>JAUPLS010000120.1 GCA_030836805.1 Campylobacterota bacterium
AAATATGTCAAAAATCATAGAACATTTTAAGGTCCTTTCCCAAATTCCACACTGCAGCAAAGTGGCAGACAGATTGTTTGATTATCTTGTTGAATTTGCCAAAAGCAGAGGTTATGTCGTAGAGGCAGATAGTGCTAAAAATATCTTTATTGCCAAGGGCAAGCCGGTACTGTCTCTTCAGGCACATTATGACATGGTCTGCATGGGAAAAGCGCCTACGATAGAGATTTTGATAGAGAATGGATGGATGAAAGCGCGGAATGCTTCTTTGGGAGCAGATAACGGCATAGGTATTGCGATGATGATGGCACTGATGGATGAGGGAAAAGAGTTGGAATTTTTAATGACCTCGGATGAAGAAGTGGGGCTTATCGGCGCAAATGCTCTAAATTTTAATCTGCAAAGCAGGTATATGCTAAATCTTGACAGCGAAAATGAGGCAGAGGTGTATATAGGATGTGCGGGCGGAGCAGATATTATGGCAAGCAAAAAAGATAGATATGCAGAAGGCAAAGGGGAGTGTTATGAAGTGGCCGTCAGGGGGCTTGCAGGAGGACATTCAGGGGTGGATATCGACAAAGGCATCCCCTCGGCAATCAAAGTGCTTGCCGAGTATCTTGATGAGCAAAAAGTAACCCAGCTTGCCTTTCTTGACGCAGGTGAACGCCGTAACTCTATTGCGGCCAATGCTGTGGCGGTCGTCTATTCTGAAATACCCCTTTATGGCTCACCGATGGTGCAGGTAAAACAACTGGACCAAAAACCAAAGATACTCAAAGAGGGGGCAAAAGCATTGGCGATGATGAATGCTTTCAAGCAAGGAGTCCGGGCACACAATATAGAGTTAGGCATTCCTGATATGAGCATCAATCTTGCTATTGTGAAAACAGATGAAGAAGGGGGTTTAACCGTAGAAACCAGTGCGAGAGCAATGAGTGCCGGAGGATTGGAAAAACTTTCTAAAGAAACCATTTCTTTTTTTAAGTCCTATGGTTTTGATGTGATGCTCGAAGATAAATATCCCGCATGGAAACCGGATGCCAATGATTTTACAAAGCTAGTCAGCGAAGAGATGATGAAAGTGTTTGGTGCTTCTAAACTCAAAGCAATCCATGCAGGCTTGGAATGCGGGGTTGTCGCCGAGAAATATCCTCAAATAAAGTTTGCTTCATTGGGGCCAACCATCCGTTATCCTCATTCGACCCGGGAAATGGTAAATTTAAAGTCCGTAGAGCAAACTTTTAAGGTGGTATTGGGGGTTATGGACAGAACTAGACTTTAAATGTTTCTTTGCTTTTGCAGTATGCTTCCATAAAACATCCTTCGCATTCAGGTTTGAGTGCTTTGCATCTGTATCTTCCAAAAAGTACCATTGCCTGATGGAGCCGATGAAGATCGGTTTTAAAAATTTTATTTAAGTCTTCTTCTGTTTTTAGCGCTGTTTTTGCTTGACTTAAACCTAAGCGATGAGCTACACGAAATACGTGGGTGTCTACAGCCATAAGATTTGCGCCGGTGTACTCAATCATCACAACATTTGCTGTTTTTTGTCCGACTCCCGCGAGCTTGATAAGTTCGTTACGCTCCAGCGGTACTTTTCCGTCATGATTTTCTACGACACTTTGTGCCATCTTAATGAGGTTTTTGGCTTTATTATTAAAAAAAGAGCAGGTATTGATATATGATTTTACGCTATTTGGGTCTGCATTTGCCAAAGAAGCGGGATCGGGATAGGCTTTAAAAAGTGCCGGAGTAATGACATTAACACGTTTATCGGTGCATTGGGCTGAAAGCATTACGGAAACAAGCAGCTCATAAAGATTTCGATAATTTAGTTCCGTGGTGCTGTTTGGGTAATGCTCCAAGAAGAGAGCTTTAATTGCTTCTATTTCTTTTTTGGTTGCTTTTTTTATTTTTGTCATCTTTTTTATGATGTCACCTTTAGCTAAAATAAAATGGTTAGATAGCAAGATAATATCTAAAACAGATTAAGAATGCCGCTCATTAAGGATTGATTTACCCAATAGGGCTATACTTCTTTTTAGAAAATTAAAATATCAAGGATAGGACTATGTTAAAATTTGCCAAAACTTCGGTGATTGCTGTAGCAATCACCGCAACTTCTCTTGTTGCTTCAGACATTCTCGTTACGGTCAATGGTAAAAATATTACAAAGCAGGATGCTGAAGTCTTTGTGAGCGCGACCGCACCCAATGCACATTTTTCACAATTGAGCAAAACGCAACAAGATATGATCAAGGAAAGATTGATTGAAAAAGTACTTTTTATGCAGCTTGCACAAGAAGAGGGTATTGATAAAAAACCTGAGTTTGCAATGAACATGGAAAAAATAAAAGAAGAACTTCTTGTCAATATGTGGATGAAGTCACAAATGGATAATGCTGTCGTAAGCGACAGTGAAGCAAAAGAATTTTATGACAAAAATACAGAAAAATTCATCCAGGAAGATTCTGCCCATGCTAGACATATACTGCTTAAAACAGAAAAGGAAGCACAAGATATCATTGATGAGATGAAAAATTTAAAAGGTGATGCGCTTGAGGCAAAATTTATTGAATTGGCCAAAACGAAATCCGCAGATCCGGCAGGCTCTAACGGAGGCGATCTTGGAACCTTTACAAAAGAACAGATGGTGCCTGAATTTTCCAAGGCGGTGTGGGAATTGGAAGCAGGAAAAATGACGATGCAGCCGGTAAAAACACAATTTGGATATCATGTTATCTATCTTGAAGAAAAATCAGATGCAAAGCCTATACCATATGAAGAGGTTAAGGACAAAATTATTGCATCATTAAAGCAACAACAATTTAATAACAAGATCACAGAAGTGGTAAAAGAATTAAAAAGTAAAGCAAAAATTGTTGATTTGTCAAGCGAAAACAATACAACAAAATAATGGTTAATCAATTATTTATCATTATTGGATAAAATTCCAAACTTAATTAAATCAAGGATTTTGAATGAAAAAACTTTTGACAACAGCAGGGTTGGTTTTGATGTTGGGTGCCACCGTAGTGTCTGCGAAAGACGCAGGTACGGTAAATGGCATGAGCATCACTGAAGATGAGGCAAACAAAGCACTAAAAGTGCTTACACAGGGGAAAATGACGTGGGATAAACTGCCAAAAGAAGGCAGGAATCAATTGATTCAGATGATGGCGCCAAGCAAATTGGTTGCAGCAGCATCAAAAAAAGAATTGACAGCCAAAGAACAAGAAGCGGCACTTTCAGGTTTTTGGATGCAAAAAAAGATGTCAAAAGTAAATGTGTCTGATCAAGATGCAAAACAAGCGTATGACAAAATGGTTAAAGCAGCCAAAGCAGCAAAAAGCAAAGAAAAAATACCTGCATTTGACAGTGTCAAAAATAACATTAAAATGCAGCTTAAGCAAGAAAAAGTTGTTACCCAACTTATGAAAAATGCAAAAATTAAAGTAAACTAATCAAGCAGAAGGACATTGTCAATGGCTACAAAAGTACTAGAGGTAGTTGAGGCAGGCGTTGTCTCGGGAGATCATCTTCAAAAGATGCTTAAAGTAGCCAAAGAAGAAGGGTTTGCGCTTCCTGCAGTGAATGTGGTAAGTACTTCTTCAATCAATGCGGTACTTGAAGCAGCAAAGAAAGTTAAATCTCCGGTTGTTGTGCAGTTTTCGCATGGAGGAGCAGCTTTTTATGCAGGCCAAGGTTTGCCTTCAGAAGAAGGGGCCGTATTGGGAGCTATTTCTGGAGCCATGCATGTGCATACTATTGCAAAAGCGTATGGCGTACCCGTAGTGCTTCATACAGACCATGCGGCCAGAAAACTGCTTCCATGGATTGATGCCCTTCTTGATGCAAGTGAAGCTTACTTTAAAATGCATGGAGTGCCGCTATTTTCTTCTCATATGCTGGATCTCTCGGAAGAACCTATCGAGGAAAATATCGCTACCTGTAAGGTATACTTGGAGCGGATGAGCAAGATAGGCATGACGCTTGAGATTGAGCTTGGCGTTACGGGGGGCGAAGAAGACGGTGTGGACAATAGTGATGTAGACAATGCGTTGCTTTATACGCAGCCGCAAGAAGTTGCCTATGCCTATGAAGAGTTGAGTAAAATTTCAAATAATTTTACTATTGCAGCTTCGTTTGGCAACGTGCATGGTGTATATAAACCCGGTAACGTGGTGCTTAAACCCGCTATTCTTAAAAATTCACAAATATTTATACAAAATAAGTTTAATACGGAGCAAAAACCGGTTAATTTTGTATTTCATGGCGGTTCTGGATCCGAACTATCAGACATTCGTGAAGCCATCGATTATGGCGTAGTGAAAATGAATATAGATACTGACACGCAGTGGGCATTTTGGGATGGCGTAAGAGGATATGTAGAAGACTATCATGATTATCTTCAGGGGCAGATCGGTAATCCGCAAGGGGACGATAAGCCAAACAAAAAATACTATGATCCAAGAAAATGGGTAAGAGCCGGCGAAGAATCAATGGTAAAAAGATTAGAGCAGGCATTTGAAGATCTCAATTGTATAAATAGAAATTAATCCGAACTCCGATACAGGCTATCGGATTAGGCAGTATTTTTATCTTAAAAATATAATCTTTATATGCTTTTAAAAAAAACAAATTTTCTCCAAGATAGATCTTCTTTTGCAAACAATAACTTTTAGACAATAGCGCTAGTTTTATCAAACTTCATAAAGATATCTATAAAATTTGGTTAAAATTATGCCAACAAGCAAAAACCTCCCCATGATGGCACGTTTTGTTAATTTTCAGATGTTTACAAAGGTCATTTTGTAAATATTAAAAAACGGAAATTTATGGAGTGGGTATATTATTTTAAAGATGTAAAAGAAAGCAAAAGGATAATAAGTGAAAGTTTTTTACAGCAGTGATGAGAGTTTTGAAACAAATTTTAACGAATTGCTCGGACGCGGAAAGATGGATATAGACAGTGTATCAAACATTGTATCCGGACTTTTAAATGAGATCAAAAACAAAGGCAACAGCGCACTTATGGCTCAGATAGCCAAATTTGACAGATGGGAACCAAAAAATGACGAAGAGCTTTTGGTTTCTACGGACGACATGAAAAGAGCGTATGACGCCCTTGATCCTCTACTTCGTGACGCTTTGCATCTTTCGTATGAGCGCATAGAAAACTATCATCAGAAACTGATGCCAAAATCTTGGTTTGAGTTTGAAAAAAACGGCACAATGCTTGGGCAAAAAGTAACACCGGTAGATAGGGCAGGACTTTATATTCCCGGAGGCAAGGCAGCTTATCCCAGTTCGCTGCTTATGAATGCTATTCCGGCTATTGTGGCAGGAGTAGAAGAGATAGTAGTTTGCACGCCTACGCCTGACAATGAAATCAATGAACTTCTTCTGGCTGCATGTCACCTGTGCAAAGTTACGAAAGTATTTAAGGTGGGCGGCGCCTCAGCCATTGGCGCAATGGCATACGGAACGAAAACTATTCCCAAGGTTGATGTGATCACGGGGCCTGGAAATATTTTTGTTGCAACGGCTAAAAAACTTGTCTTTGGCGAAGTAAATATTGACATGATCGCAGGGCCTAGTGAGATAGGAATTTTGGCCGATGAAAGTGCAAGAGAGGATTATTTGGCAATTGACCTGCTCTCACAGGCAGAACATGACGAGATGGCCAGTTCTATCCTGATCACTACCGACAGTGAGCTTGCAAACAAAGTCAGCGATAAAGTAGAAGAATTCCTTTCAAAGCTTTCACGTGAAGCAATTGCACGTAAATCTATCGATGAAAGAGGAGCGATTATTATTGCATCAAATATGGACGAAGCCATCAATTTGATGAATCAGATCGCACCCGAACACTTAGAGGTAATGACGAAAAATCCTATGGATCTGCTCTCAAAGATTAAGCATGCAGGAGCTATTTTTCTTGGTGAAAATACTCCAGAACCCATTGGAGATTATATGGCGGGACCCAATCATACTCTTCCGACAGGCGGAACAGCGAAATTTTATTCGCCGCTCAGCGTTGAGCATTTCTTGAAAAAATCTTCAATTATCTCAATGAGCAAAGAAGGAATTGAGCAGATGGGTGAGGCTTGCGCAATGATCGCTCATACTGAAGGCTTGACGGCGCACGAGGAGAGCGTGAGAATAAGGCTAAGGGATTAGGGCCTTTCTTTTTTTTGCTTCTTCTCTCAGGAGGATGAAGCAAAAAAAAGTTGGTTATTTGAGGTGAAATTGCGTAAATGATTAGGATCGATATTGCTTAAAGTAAGATGTAATTACGTTTAAGATTGGCGTATAGTATTGTGAGTAAAGAGGATAAAAGTGGCGCAGCGGACGGGGCTCGAACCCGCGACCCCCTGCGTGACAGGCAGGTATTCTAACCAACTGAACTACCGCTGCACCTAAAAATTTACAAAAAGTTAAAGTAACTCATTGTGT
>JAUPLS010000121.1 GCA_030836805.1 Campylobacterota bacterium
AACACACCAAGAATTACGCATGAAGCAAGTGGAACAAGCGGAATGACAGCGAGCATGAACGGCTCAATCCACTTCTCCATTTATGATGGATGGCACCCGGAGTTTGCAAAGGACGGTAAAAATGCTTTTACTATCCCTCGGGTCGACAGCAGGTTGCCACATACAGAGCAGGATAGGCTTGATAATAAAAATATGATGGATATTTTGGAAAATACCATTATCCCTACATATTATAATACGCCCCATGAGTGGGTAAATATTATGAAAAGCGCAATGAGTGATATAGAAATCGAGTTTGATTCTACTCGCATGGCAACAGAGTATTATGAAAAAATGTTCAACCTATAACACAGGGTTTTAAAAATTTTATAGAAAAGGGGCAATGCATGAAAGCTGTAGTAATGGCGGGAGGATTTGGGACGCGGATCCAGCCTTAGACACACTCTAGGCCAAAACCTATGCTGCCTATCATCAATAGGCCAATGATGCAGCATACTATGATGTTGTTAAGAGATTTAGGCATCTCAGAGTTTATCGTTTTGCTCTATTTTAAACCCGAGATTATTCAAAATTATTTTGGTGACGGAAGTAAGTTCGGCATCAAAATAACCTATGTCGTCCCCGATGATGATTATGGAACGGCAGGGGCTGTAAAGCTGGCTCAAAAGTATATCGGAAATGAGAATTTTATCGTTATCAGCGGAGATTTGGTTACCGATTTTGATTTTAGAGAGATATTTGAGTTTCATAAACAAAAAAATGCAAAACTTTCTATAGGTTTGACATCTGTTGAGAATCCGCTCCAATTTGGCGTTGTGATAGCAAATGAAAAGAGTGTTATAGAGAAATTTTTAGAAAAGCCGAGCTGGGGAGAAGTTTTCAGCGATACTGTAAATACAGGTATCTATATCATTGAACCTGAGATATTGGATTATATTCCAAAAGGTGAAAATTTTGATTTTGCAAAAGATCTTTTTCCTCTGCTTATGAAAAAAGGCATTGACTTGATGGGGTATAATTTAGAGGGGTACTGGAGAGATGTCGGAAATCCTGAGAGTTATCGCGAGGTCTATGATGATATTTTAAATGCAAGGGTCAACTTTAAATTTGAGGGCATTGTTAAAAAATATGCAGAGGGCATTGTATATAGCGATGAAGCGTATGATCTGAACCGCTCTGTGAAAATCTTTGGAACCGTTGTCCTGGGCAAAAATGTAAAGATAAAGGAGGGAGTGAAGCTAAATAATGTCGTAATCGGCGATAATGTGGCAATAGGAAGCAATTGCAGTATTTCAAATAGTATTATTTGGGAAGATGTTAAAATCAAAAAAAATGTAAAACTTGATAATGCTGTTATTTGTAATAATAATTTAATTGATAAAAATGTAACTGCAAAAGCCGGGCTTATTCTTTCAGAAGGGTGTGAAGTCGGAGAACTTACCTCTTTTGAGCATGATGTGATCATTTGGCCAAACAAAAAAATAGAAGCAGCCTCTATAATAAGTCATAATCTTGTTTTTGGAAGCAGATATCAAAACTCTATCTTTGAAAATGGGGCAGTAACCGGCAAGAGCAATGTTGAACTCTCTTGCGAGATGGCTACAAAACTGGCAGAAGCATTTGCGGCGCAACTTCCTGTAGGAGGAAAAGTAGTAGTCGGAAGAGATCATGATAAAAGTTCAAGAATGCTAAAAAGAGCATTTTTAGGTGGACTTTTATCTGCCGGAATTAATGTATTGGATTTAAGAAGTATCTCACCCTCTGTTTTAAGATATTCTCTTGCAAATAATCCCGATTTAGCCGGCGGAGCACATTTTAAACAGGATGTTTTTCACGCTGCAAATTCTCAAATTACACTTTTTAACGAGGAAGCTATCCGCATAGATCAAAACAGTGCAAAAAGCATCGAAAAAACATTTTTTACAGAAAAATTTCGAAGGGTAGATTTTTTACGCATTGGAGAGATTGAAGAGGTAATGTATTTTAAAGAGTGTCATAATTATAAATCTGCTATTAAAAACAAAATAGACTGTAGCGCAATAAAGTCCAATACATTTAAGGTTGTAGTTGATCTTATGCATGGATCTACAGGTGATATTTTTCCAGTTATGTTAAATGAAATAGGCGTAGAAAACATAATTTTAAATGCTAATTATGATGAGTATAAACTCTCCAATTTTACCATACTTAAAAAACGTTCTGAAGAGAACATCTCAACAATAGTATCAAGTCTTGGTTTTGATATAGGGATCATGATCTATCCAAATGCCCAATGTATACATCTGGTAACTGATGAGGGTGAACTTTTAGATATGGTAAAAGGACTTTTAGTAGTTCTTTATTTACTAAATATGCACGTAGAAGATCAGAAAAAAAGAGTTATTTTACCAACATGGGCGCCTGATATGATTAAGTTTGAAAATCTTGATATTCAAAGAGGAAAATATACTGATTTTAAGGCTTTAGAGCTTAAAGAGTACTCTTTAATAGCAACGGTTGACGGCAATTTTGCTTTTACCGAATTTGGCGTCTTTAGAGATGCTATATATGCAAGTTTAAAGATTATGGAAATGCTTGCCTCAAGTAAATTAAAACTCTCTGAAATATCTAAAAAAATTGATTATTTTTGCTATATGCAAGAAAAGATTGCATGCACACAGGCCCTCAAAGGAAAAATGATGCGAAAATTTTTAGAAGATGCCAAGAGTAAAAAATCATCCTCAGAAGATGGCGTGAAGATTTGGGAAAATGAGACCGATTGGGCCTTGATGATTCCAGACCAATACAGCGATCATCTCAATCTCTATATACAAGCAAGCAGTCAGGAGAGCGGGGAAGCACTTTTGGAAAGCTATACCCAAAAAATTCAAAACTATGCAAAAGAGAGATGAAGTGTGAATGTAGCTTTTTTGTGGCACATGCATCAGCCCGATTATCGAGATGCATCAGGCATTATGCAGATGCCGTGGGTTTTTTTACATGCTATAAAAGATTATTACGATATGCCGTGGATGCTGGCAAGACATAGCGGCCTTAAAGCCACTTTTAACATAACACCGTCTCTTATCGCACAGTTAAAGCTCTACTATGAAAATCCTCAAGAGAGTGATAGATTTTTAGCCCTTTGGCTTAGGGATGTAAGCTCTTTAAATAGGGCAGAGTATCGCTGGATGTTAAAACTCTGCAAAATCACCCGTTATGAAACAATGGTCTCAAAGATTCCCCTCTATGATAAACTCTACAAAAAAGAGAGCTATACAGATGAAGAGTTTTTTGATTTGCAAGTTTTGTTTTTGCTCTCATGGTGCGGAGTTTATTTAAGAACAAACAACGCAGTCGTAAAAGAGATGCTTGCAAGAGAGGGAGGTTTTATCTACGAAGACAAGCTCTCTTTGCTTAAAGAGTTAATAAACTTTATAACCGGAATTTTTGATTATTATATTGCGTTGAAAAATAGAGATCTTATTTCCCTTTCTACAACACCATTTAATCATCCCATCCTTCCTCTTTTGCTTGATATAAACAGTGCAACGGCAGTAAATCCCTCTACAAATATTCCTAAATACCATCTTAGTCTCAAAGAGGATGCTCTTTTGCAAATTCAAAAAGCCAAAGAGCTTTTTGTGGAGACTTTTGGATTTTTCCCGGATGGTTTTTGGCCCGCCGAGGGTGCGGTGGATGAAAAGAGTGTAGCTCTGCTTCGCAATTGTAGGGCAGAATGGATCGCAACGGATGAAGAGGTGCTTTTTCGTTCTATAAATTCAAAAGAGAGGGCAGCCCTTTATACTCCGTATGATTATAATGGCATGTGTATCTGTTTCAGAGATCATCAGCTTAGTGATTTGATAGGCTTTACCTATAGGTTTTGGGAGCCAAAAATAGCTGCTAAAGACTTTATCTCTTTGTTGCAGTCAATACATAAAGCAAATGATAATGCTACTGTTTTTATCATTTTAGATGGTGAAAATGCATGGGAATTTTATGAAAATAATGCTTTTTATTTTTTTGATGAGCTGTATAAAAGTATAAGCACTGCTTCTTGGTTAAATACTCTGCATATAAAAGATGTAAAAAAGCTCTCTAGAAAAAAATTGGATAAATTAACGGCTGGAAGCTGGATAAACGGAGAGTTTAATACTTGGGTGGGAGGGAGAGAAAAAAATCGCGCATGGGAGTTGCTATTTACAGCAAAAAGAGATTATGACCACCATAAAGAGTCTGTTGATGATGCCACGAAGATCAAGATAAGTGAGCACTTTTTGGCCGCGGAGTCTTCTGACTGGCTTTGGTGGTATGGGGAGGATCACTACACAATGTTTGGTTTTGAGTATGATATGCTTTTTAGATCCCATCTCATTTGTATATATAGCCTTATAAAAATAGCTCCTCCTTTAGATTTTTTTGAACCGATTATTCAAAAAAGAAGTTCCGGAGATTTTTGGCTGCAGCCGCAATCGAACATATCGCCCAATATAAATGGAAAACACGATTCGTTTTTTGACTGGATAGGATGCGGTGTTGTTTATGAGAGTAATTTTTATGCAACAATGGACCAAAAAAGAGGGCCTGTTGAGAAGATACTTTACGGGCAGGATTTTGAAAATATATATTTTGCTTTTGAAGCAGACAGGAGTGAGCTCAAAAGCTCTCATTTTTTGCTTCGTTTAATCATCGATCCAATCGGTTTTAACGAGGAGATAGCATTTGTTTTTAATGGTGAAAAACATTATAAAAACAGCAGCAATCATATAACTTATGAAGTTGCGTATAAAGATTGGGTTGAGATCAAGATAGATAAAAATTCTATAGAAAAGCAGAAATTGTATTTCCGTTTTGAATTTTTGAAAAACGGTGCAGTTGTGCAGGTTTTACCGGGTTTTGGGATGCTTGAAATTGACATGGATAGCGATTTTAGTGACAGATGGTTTATTTAGGAGTTTAGTTTGAAAAAAATAAAATTGCTGTTTGGCGTACATATGCATCAACCTGTTGATAATCTTGGTGATGCCGTTGATAGAGCTATAGAGTTGTGTTATGCTCCTTTTTTTGAGACTATGAGGAAATATCCTGAGTTTAAATTCGCACTTCACTCTAGCGGATGGCTTTTAAATGAGATAAAAACAAAACATCCAAAAATTTTTTCCAACATAAAGTATTTAACAAAAAAAGGCTCCATAGAGTGGGTTGGAGGCGGATATTATGAACCTGTTTTAAGTTCCATTGCTTCAAAAGATGCAAGAGCACAGATAGATAAACTAAGCTTATATTTGCAAAAAAATCTTAAGGCAACTCCAAAAGGGTGCTGGCTTACAGAGAGAGTATGGGAGTCCTCCATCATACCGGATCTAAAAGCATGTGACTTAGAATATGCAGTTGTAGATGATTATCATTTTTTAAGTAATGGTTTTGATGCGAATGCAATAGATGGGTATTATGAGAGCGAAGAGGGCGGAGAGAAGATGGCACTTTTTCCCATCTCCTCATCTCTTCGCTATGCACTTCCTTTTTTTAGCGTAGAGCGTTCAATCGAAGAAATTGTGAAGTATGCTCAAAATGAAAACAGTGCCGCTGTAGTTTTTGATGATATGGAAAAGTTTGGACTCTGGCCAAAAACACATGAGTGGGTTTATAGGGAAAAGTGGCTTGAGAGATTTGTAGAAACTGTTTTAAAAGATGAAAGAATTGTCACGATGCATTACGGAGAGTATCTTAAAGCCTATCGTTCAAAAGGCTTGGCATATTTAAGCAACACCTCCTATTTTGAGATGGGTGAGTGGAGCTTAGGCGCTGCACAGGCATTGGCTCTTGAAACACTTAAAAAAAGGGTGGGGGAAAAATACTTTCAAAGTACCGGAGTGGC
Source organism: Campylobacterota bacterium (assembly GCA_030836805.1). GTDB lineage: Bacteria > Campylobacterota > Campylobacteria > Campylobacterales > Sulfurovaceae > Sulfurovum. The sequence continues at coordinate 5,861 of JAUPLS010000121.1, forward strand.
GCTTATTAAAGGCACTGTTTGGAAAAACTTTTTTATTAAGTATCCTGAAGCCAACCATATCCATAAAAGGATGCTGCACCACTCTTTGTGTCAAGATAAGTTTAAAAAAAATGTTTTAGAGTCTCTTTACAGGCTTCAAACAAATGATGTTTTTTGGCATGGCCTGTTTGGCGGAATTTATCTTCCGAATTTACGCGATAATGCATATAGATATCTTTTAGAGATTGAAGCTTCGCTTGCTAAAAAAAGAGTGAAAATGGTTTTTGAAGATATCAATATGGACGGATATGAAGAGCTAAAAATTTTAACTAAAAGTTTAAGTCTTGTTTTTTCATCAAAGCACGGCGGATCTCTTATAGAATTTGGTTCGCTTGAGAAGCTTTTTAATTGGCAAAATACATTAATGCGCCGCTATGAAGCTTATCATGAGAAGATATTAAACCCGGTTAAAAACAGTCATATTGAAAACAAAAACAATGATGCCATAGCAACTATACATAATGCAGATATAGTTGTTGATGAGGCATTAAAGGATGAATTGATTTATGATTGGCATCCAAAATACTCCTTTGTAGATCACTTTTCAAAAGATGAATATCTATTTGAAAGCTTTAAAAGGGCAAACTATAAAGAGGTCGGCGATTTTGCAAATCAACCTTTTGAGTTTGAGGAAGCAGGGACAAAATTTAAGAGAGACGGCGGAATATTTTTAGATAAAAAGTATAAAACCTCGCTTACCAAAAAATATAGCTTTCATAATGATAAAATTGTTCTAAATTTGAGCATGGCAAGCGATTTTGCATATACGCTTCATTATGGCATGGAGTTTAATTTTCACTTTGCACATCCGCATAAAGTTACTGTTAATGGACAAAGCATAGATGATGGAGTTGCTTTAATGGATGTAGATGGCATAATATTAAAAGATGATTATACGCAAAAATTTCTAAAAATCCATATAGATAAAAAATGCACCCTGTACGCTTATATCCTGCATACGCTTTCGCAAAACGAGAGCGGCTTTGAACTGACTGCGCAACAGATATCGCTGCTTTTTTCTGCACCGTTTTCAAGTTTGCTGGATTTAAACATATCACTGGAGGTTTGCGATGTCTGAGATAAGAAGGGATCGTATTCGTAACGAGTATGTCTTAATCGCCCCCGAGAGGCTTCGCAGGCCGGATCTGCATACAAAATGTCAAAAACAAAAAGGCTCCAAGACAAAATGTCCGTTTTGCGAGGGAAACGAGCCTCTCACGCCAAAAGAGCTTTATGCTATAAGAGATAATGAGCCAAATAGCAGCGGTTGGAAAACCAGAGTAGTTCCAAACCTATACAAAGCCGTACAAGTTGAGCTTGAAGACATATCTCAAAGAGACGGACTTTTTGAACATATTCAGGGAGTCGGCGCTCATGAGATTCTTATAGACTCTCCGTGTCATGATTGCAGTATGGAAAATCTTGAAATCGTTGCTATTGAAAACTGGCTAAGAAGTATGATTATACGCATCGATGACCTTAAAAAAGACAGAAGACTTATATATCTTAGCATTTTTAAAAACAGCGGGGCAAATGCGGGAGCCACGCAAGATCATCCGCATACGCAGATACTCGCTCTTCCTATAACTCCGCAAAGCGAACAAAATTTTTTAGAACAAAATATGCGATACTATCATAGTCACGGCAGAGGAAAAATTGAAGATATAGTTTATAATGAGATTGAAGCCCAAAAAAGAGTCATCTATAACGAAGGAAACTTTGCCGCTTTTTGCCCCTATGCCAGCGGCTATCCGTTTGAAGTTATGATTGCGCCTAAAAAAAATATTACAAGTCTTGAAAAATGTTCAAGGGATGATATTTTATCACTTAGCCAATGTATAAAAAGTGTGTTTAAGAAGCTAAGCGCTCAACTCGGCGATTTCGACTACAATATCTACTTTTCCCTTCCGCCGATAAATACAAACTTTGAAAATGAGAGTTATATGCCGTATCTTTATAAAAACTATCGTTTTTGTATCCGTATCATCCCTAGAATCTACAATTTAGGCGGATTCGAGATAGTTACAAATATGACGACAAACCCTGTAGCGCCGGAAGAGTGCGCGGTGCTGCTTAATTCAAAGGAGAACAGATGAGAGTGCTTTTTTGCGCAAGTGAGATATTCGCATATGCAAAAAGCGGAGGGCTGGCCGATGTTGGCCACTCACTTGTAAAAGCTTTGAGCGCACACGTTAAGATATGCAGTGTTATGCCATTTTACGCTTTTATGGATAAAAATGTATATCAACAATCAAGCATAAAGTTTAGCGTTACTTTAGGCGGCATCGAGTACAAAGTAGATATATATGAAGCAATGGCCGATGGCGTAAAAACATACTTTGTAAACTCCTCCATCCTGAGCGCTACAAAATGCATGTACGGCGATGAGAACGGCGCATATGCAAACAATGATATTCGTTTTGGTATTTTTTGTGCGGCAGCGGTGGAGTTGGCCAAGGTGCTTCAGGCGGATATTATTCATGCAAATGATTGGCACAGTGCACTTGTGCCGCTTTTTGTAAAAAGAGCAAAACTGAATATAAAAACACTCTTTACCATCCACAATCTAGCCTATCAGGGGGTTTTTGACAAAAGCTCGCTTGCTAGAATCGGGCTGGAAGATGCATATTTTCATATGGATGCTTTAGAGTTTTATGGGAAAGTGAACTTTTTAAAAGCAGGGGTTATCTACAGCGATGCTTTAACCACGGTAAGTCCGACTTATGCCAAAGAGATATTAACAAAAGAGTTCGGCTGCGGATTAGAGGGGCTTCTAAACGCCCATAAAGAGAAACTTGTTGGTATTCTAAACGGCATAGACGAGAGCATTTTTAACCCTCAAAACGATGCGGCTCTCTGCCGCCCGTATAGCTACGAAACACTCCAAAAAAAGTATGAAAACAAAAAAGAGCTTCAGAAAGAGGTTGGTTTAAGAGATGTAAAAAAACCGCTTTTTATAATGATTAGTCGTCTGGTGCATCAAAAAGGGTTTGATATCCTCATAGAGTCGCTTGATGATTTTTTAAAAGAGGATATAAACTTTTTACTTCTTGCCAACGGAGAAGATGCTTACAGGCAGGCTTTGGAGCCTTATGTGCAAAAATATAAAAATTTTAAGTTTTTATCCGGTTATGACGAAGCTCTCTCTCACCGCATCTACGCCTCCGGGGATTTTTTACTTATGCCCTCACTCTTTGAGCCGTGCGGGCTAAATCAGATGATAGCTGCAAGATATGGAACTATCCCTATCATCCATGGGGTTGGCGGCCTAAAAGACAGTGTACATGAGAAAAAGATGAAGTGCGCAAGAGGTATCGTCTTTTCGCAGCCGACTAAAAAAGCATTTCTTCTGGCTATAAAAAGAGCGCTAAGGCTTAAAAAAGACGAAAAAAGATTTAATGAATTTATATCTTTTAATATGAAGTGTGATTTCTCCTTTAAAAAGAGTGCCGTTGCCTACTATGAGCTTTACAAAAAGGTACTCTCTTGAATCTCGCAATAGATGCCGGCGGAACAAATCTGAGAGCGCAAATTTGGCATAACGGCAATTTCATTGCCGCCGTAGAGGCAAAGAGCGGCGGTATCGGGCTTTATGCGTGGATAGAGACCCTGCTAAACCAATATAGAGAGATAAAAACCATCGGTATTTCTTTTGCAGGGCAGGTAGAGGGCGGCAGAATCGTCTCGGCACCCAATATCCTGATAGATGAGCATCATATAAAAGAGAAAGTCGAGTCAAAATACGGCGTGACGCTTAAAATAGAAAATGACCTCGATTGTGCCGTCTTGGCTGAAGCAAAAGAGTTTGGAGTCCAAAATATCTGCGCGCTCTATGTAGGAACGGGGCTTGGGCTTGGAGCAATGGAGAGCGGAAGAGTGATAAAGGGTTTTAAAAATGTCGCAACCGAGATAGGACATATTCCCTATAAAAAAACTCTCCTTAGATGCGGATGCGGACGCGATAACTGCTTAGAGCTATATGCTTCAGGCTCGGGCATTGCAAAACAGGCAGAACATAAGAGAGCGTCATGCGGCACTACCTTAAAAGAGCTTAGAGATGCAGGCGAGAACGAAATAGTAGAGATGTTTGAAGAGGCACTCTTAATTGCCGCAGGAACAACGCTTACGCTTTTTAATCCGCAAGTTTTAGTTTTAGGAGGCGGAATAATAGAAGCCAATTCCTATCTGGAAAGGTTTATAATAAAAAATATCAAAGATTACGCTCTCTCAAATAGTCTTGAAGGCGTAAGGATTTGCAAAAGCAGACTGCAAAATGCCTCTCTTGGCGGCGCACTTCTATTAAAGGATTTTGATGATTAAAAAAAATTTAAATATCTTATTCGTAGCCTCAGAGGTTGCACCTTTTGCAAAAACAGGCGGTTTGGCAGATGTTGCCGGAGCACTTCCGAAGGCGCTAAGAGAGATGGGGCACAATGTCATAGTCGTAATGCCGAGATACTATGCGATAGATAAGACAAAACTAACGCATATAGAAGGTTCTTTGGGCGTACCGATGGGGTATATGGGAGAACTTTGGGCAGGAGTTTACAGCTCAAAACTTCCAAACAGCGATGTTTTAATCTACTTTATAGATTACGAGGAGTTTTTTGGAAGAGGCGGATTGTACGACCATTACGGCGAAGCCTACACGGATAACGATAATCGCTTTATCTTCTTTTGTAAATCTATTTTTTCTCTTTGTAAAATGATAGATTTCAAACCCGACATCATTCATGCAAACGATTGGCACACGGCGGCGGTTCCGCTTTTGGCAAAGAGCAGATTTGCGCACGATTTTAGTGATGTCGCTACCGTTTTAACACTTCACAACTTAGAGCATCAAGGCATTATATTTAAAGGTGCAATGGATGTTTTAGAATCAGGGTGGGAGCATTTTAATCCGGAAGCGTACGAGAGCGTAGGATATATAAATATGTTAAAAGGGGGCATTGCTTATGCCGGTGCAGTAACGACGGTCTCCAAAAAGTATGCAAACGAGATAAAAACAAGCGAATTCGGATTTGGGTTGGAGAATCACATAAGAGCACATTCGTATAAACTCTTTGGGATTTTAAACGGGGTTGATTACAGTGAATGGAGTCCAAAGTGTGATGATAAAATCGCCTCAAAATTCAGCGCAAAAGATATGAAAGGAAAACTTCTTTGCAAAAGGGATATTCAAAAACATTTCAACTTAGAGCAAAGAGACGATGTCGTACTTATCGGTTTTGTGGGGAGATTTGCAAAACAAAAAGGGATAGAGCTGATAGCCGAGATTATCGAATGGGTGTTGGGTCACGATGTGCAGATAGTTATGCTTGGAACGGGGGAGAAGTGGGCTGAGAGCTATTTTAGCCACATCGCCTCTCGTAACGGCTCTAAATTTGCCATCCATGTCGGGTATAGCGATGTTTTAGCACATAAAATAGAAGCGGGATCCGATCTCTTTTTGATGCCATCACTCTTTGAACCGTGCGGACTTAACCAGATATACTCGCTTGCTTACGGTACTCTTCCGATTGTTCGTAAAACAGGCGGGCTTGACGATACGATAGAAAATTTTGACGAGGCGGCAGAGAGCGGAGTCGGTTTTAAATTTGAACACGCTTCACCCCATGCGCTTTACAATACTATAATGTGGGCAATCCAAACATACTACAACAGTCCAAAAGCATTTAAAAAGATGCAAAAAAGAGCGATGCGTATGCACTTTGGATGGGATGATGCCGCAAAATCATACGACGATGTTTACAGATATGCAATATATAAAAAAAGAGTCTCAAAACTCCAATAAGGAAACCAAATGAGTGTTTTTTATGATGTAAGCAGATTTAGCGAATATGATGTTTATCTCTTTAGAGAGGGGAAGCATACTAAGCTTTATAACCACTTTGGCGCTCATTTGATGCGCAGAGAGGGCAAGCACGGTGTCTATTTTGCGCTTTGGGCTCCAAATGCACTAGGTGTATCGATAAGAGGGGATTTTAACGGTTACGATATAAACTCGCATCACCTAAAAAAAAGAGATGACGAGTCTGGGGTCTGGGAGGGGTTTATCGAGGGTATTGATAGAGGGATGACCTACAAATATCATATTCATACAAATGAGCACAACCCAAATCCCGACAAAGCAGACCCTTTTGCATTTTATGCCGAAATAGCTCCCGCTTCCGCATCAAAGGTCTACTCACTCAACTCTCACGATTGGCAAGATAAATCATGGATGCATGAGCGAAAAAAGCATAACTCGCATAATGCGCCGATTTCTGTCTATGAAGTTCATTTGGGCTCATGGAAAAGGGCAAAAGAAGGTGGATTTTTAACATACACAGAAGCCGCGCATGAACTCTCAAAATATCTAGTTGAGATGAATTTTACGCATGTGGAGTTGCTTCCCATAACCGAGTATCCGTTTGAGGGTTCTTGGGGGTATCAAGTAAATGGGTATTTTGCTCCGACTGCAAGATATGGAAATCCCGATGAGTTTATGGAGTTTGTCGATATTATGCATCAGGCAGGTATCGGCGTTATTTTGGACTGGGTGCCGTCTCATTTCGTCATGGACGGACATGGGCTTATGAACTTTGACGGAACTTGCCTTTATGAGCATAAAGACCCAAGACAGGGATACCATCCACAATGGGGAAGCGCCATATTTAACTACGACAGAGAGGAAGTAAGATCATTTCTTATCAGTTCTGCAATGTTTTGGCTAGAGATGTATCATCTTGACGGTATCCGCGTCGATGCGGTATCTTCAATGCTGTATCTTGATTATGCCAGAGAAGAAGGAGAGTGGATACCGAATAAGTTTGGCGGAAATGAAAATCTCGGAGCCATCAAGTTTTTAAGAGATCTCAACACTTCTGTTTACAGCGCTTTTGACGATATTATGATGTTTGCAGAGGAGTCTACGGCATACCCGTTGGTAAGCGCTCCTGTAGATGTCGGAGGACTTGGATTTGGATTTAAGTGGAACATGGGCTGGATGCACGATACTCTAAAATATATGAAAAATGATCCCGTAGTGCGAAAACATCATCACCATGAACTTACATTTAGTTTCGTCTATATGTATAACGAAAACTACATTCTGCCGCTTAGCCACGATGAAGTCGTGCATATGAAAGGCTCTCTTATCAATAAAATGGCGGGAGATTACAACCAAAAGTTTGCAAATCTAAGAGCGTTATACAGTTTTATGATAGCTCATCCGGGCAAAAAACTTCTCTTTATGGGCTCGGAAATCGCGCAATTTAGCGAGTGGAACTATGAAAAAAGCCTTGATTGGAATGTTTTGGAATTTCCCATGCATAAAGGAGTGCAAAAACTCATCAAGGAGCTAAACAGACTCTATAAAGAGGAGCCTTCGCTTCATAGATTCGATGCCGATGTACTTGGTTTTGAGTGGATAGATGAGAGGGATTATGAGGCAAATGTTATAACTTTTATCCGCAAAGGCGAATGTAAAGATGAGCCAATCATAGTTATCTGCAATTTTTCGGACTGCCAAAGAGAGAATTATCCTATAGGTATTTCCAAAAAAGGCACATATAAAGAGATTTTCAACTCCCAATCAAAAGAGTTTGAAGGGTGGGGCGCAACAAATACGGAGCCGTTAAAAACTGTAGCCAAAGAGCAGCATGGAAGAAAAAATAGACTGCTTGTAACACTTCCTGCTCTGGGTGTTGTTTTTTTAAAGCGGACAAATGATTAGACTATAAAAATTAAAATATCTGTTAACAGTAAATAAAGATAAACTTGAAAAAATAAAAATTCAACTTTCTTGAGATATTTTTTAGTACAATTAATTCAATAAGATGATAGATATTGGCCGTAATTTTTATGAATTGAGGCAATACAAGATTCCTAATAGTGTTAGAAAATGATTTTTCGGAGGCTGCAAAGTGAAAGAGCAGTGGATTGTGAAACGGTCAGAGGATTTTATGGTTCGTCCTCATTTGATAAACTACGAGAAAGAGTATAGGGTTTTTAGATGGGAAGATGTTGCTTTGCAATTTGAAGGGCTTCCGTCCGGAGGATTGAATATTGCACATGAAGCGATCGATCGTCATGCCAATAGCCCATTAGCTCAGAAAACTGCCTTGGTGTGGCTGGGGGAGAATGGTGAAAGACGCGAATTTACTTTTGCACAAATGAAACAAGAAAGCGCCCGATTTGCCAACGTGCTCCATTCCCTTGGCCTTTCTAAAGGTGATCGTGTTTTTACTCTCTCGACGCGCCTTCCCGAACTTTACATTGCTGCCATGGGAATTTTTAAAAACCGCAGTGTTTTGTGTCCTCTTTTTTCCCAGTTTGGCCCGGAGCCTATATTGCAGCGAATGGTGCGGGGGGATGCCAAAGCGCTTTTGACGACAAAGTCTCTTTTTGAAAAGAAAGTGCGTCCTTTGCTTGATCAGCTGCCCCAATTGGAGGTGGTGCTTCTTATTGATGCGCAAGAAGACGAGAGCGACAAAGTGCGTTCTTTCGCGCGTTTGATGGAGAAAGCCTCCGATGTTTTTGAGATTTTGCCTACTGATCCAGAAGATATGTCCATCCTTCATTTTACCAGTGGTACAACAGGGATGCCTAAAGGCGTGGTGCATGTGCATAAGGCGATCTATATGCATTGGATGAGCGGACGGTATGTTTTAGATTTGCATCCAAACGATATCTATTGGTGTACGGCTGATCCTGGCTGGGTAACGGGAACTTCATACGGGATGATTGCGCCTTGGCTCCATGGCATTACAAATATCGTCAATGAAGCGGAGTTTGATGCGCAGCGGTGGTATCAAATTTTACAAAATGAGAACGTGAGTATTTGGTATACGGCCCCTACGGCGATACGGCGTCTGATGCGTCTGGATTTTGATCCGTTAAAAGAATATGATCTTTCGAAATTGCGGCTTATACAGAGTGTCGGAGAGCCTCTCAATCCTGAAGCGGTCATTTGGGGTATGGAAAAACTAAAGTTACCGATCCATGATAATTGGTGGCAGACAGAAACAGGCGGGATCATGATCGCCAATCTGATCTCCCAGCCTATCCGGCCCGGTTCTATGGGGCGGCCTCTTCCCGGAGTTGAGGCGACAATTGTCCAAAAAAGTGATGATGAAACTGTCGTTGAAATCACTGAACCGCACAAAGAAGGAGAGCTTGCGCTCAAACCCGGCGGTCCTTCGATGTTTCGGGCATATCTTCATGACGAGGAGCGCTATGCCAAATGTTTCGCAGGCGGATGGTATCTGACGGGAGATTTGGCCTATAAGGATGAAGAGGGTTATTTTTGGTTTGTCGGGCGTGCTGATGACATTATCAAAACTTCCGGACATATGGTGGGGCCTTTTGAAGTTGAAAGTGTATTGATGGAACATCCTTCCGTGGCAGAAGCAGGAGTGATCGGCAAACCCGATCCTGTTATCGGGCAGCTGGTAAAAGCCTTTGTAGCTTTGAAAGAAGGGTTTGAGCCCAGCGAGGAGCTTCGGCGAGAGCTGATCGGTTTTGGGCGTAAAAAATTAGGGGTGGCCGTCGCTCCAAAAGAGATTGAATT
>JAUPLS010000122.1 GCA_030836805.1 Campylobacterota bacterium
ACTTTATCTTGATCTAGATAAAAATCGTTAGGCCACTTGAGCCACACTTTTTCCCCCAAATCATTCAAAACTTTTTTCATAATAAAAGAAAAATAAATCGAAGCCGACGGCAAAGCCAAATCTTCGGGAAGCATATCGATAGATAGGGCCACGGAAGCGAAAAAATTCCCTTCCCCTCCGCTCCATCTATTCTCCCTGCTCCCTAAGCCAGCACTTTGTTCTGAAGCGATAACTGCTACGGGGGCTTCAAGTGCGCCTGCCTTAATCTTATCTAAAAGATATTTTTGTGTGGAAGGAAGATTCTTAAACGAATATATCTCCAACTTTTATCCCCCTCCCGACACAATAAGATTTTGCATCCATCGGTTTCTTGGAAACAGGCTGCAGCGTAATAAGTTTCAAAGAACCTTTCAAACAACCTACTATAATGCTATCTTCTCCGATATGTGTTACCTTTCCCGCTTCATGCTTTAAATCGCTTTCAATAAGTTCAATTTCCAAGAGTTTGGTGCCCGATGAAATAAAAATACCCGGCCATCCTTCAAATGCCCTATATGCATTATAGAGTCTTCTTGCATCATCAAATGCGACTTCTCCATCACTTTTCTTTATTTTTTTACAATAACTTGCATGTGTTTTTATCTGTTTTTGGGGTGCAATCTCTTCAAAATTTCGAAGAATATCCAAAGTGAGTCGGCATGCATCTTGACTCAGCTTAGCCATAAGCGCATGTAATCTCATCTTGTCTGGAATTTTAAAATAATAATATCCCAAAATCGGTCCGCTATCTAAACCTTCTTCCATCAGCATCGCGGTGACTCCGGTATAAGCATCTCCGTTAAGCAGTGATTGCTGCACGGGGCTTGCTCCTCTATACTCTGGCAATAACGAAGCATGAAGATTGATACAAGGAGCAATATCCAAAATGGCTTTCTGTAATAGCTGTCCAAACGCTGCAACAACAATAAAATCAGGATGACTTGCTTTGATAGCTTCAACAATACCTTCATCTGTTAATTTCTCGGGCTGCAATACTCTAATGTTGTGCATTTGGGCTAAAATTTTAACAGGCGGCGGTGTCAATATATTTTTACGTCCAACCGGCCTATCCGGCTGAGTGATTACCAAATTTACATCTATGTCTTCAGCCCCTAAGAGGACTTCAAGTATCTCTTTGGCATAAGAAGGTGTTCCCATATAGACAATCTTTTTCTTATCCAACAAAAAGAGTGCCCCCCTTATGTTGATTTTCGATTAGAAAATTCCTCACATCGCTCAAGTCAAAACCATTTGCCAAAAACATCTTCCTTCCGTGTTTCAGTAAAAAGTCTGCTGCCTGCAGTTTTGTAACAATGCCTCCTGTGGCAAATGTATTGTTTGGAGTATGCTCGGCATGCAACTCCTCTTCTTGTATTTCATGGACAACCAAACGCTGTTTTGCATCTTTATACTTATGAGGATCTTTATCATAATAAGCATCAATGTCTGAAAGTATAACCAAGAGATTTGCATCAAAATAGTGCGCTACATGCGCAGAAAGCCTGTCATTGTCTCCAAAAACCAACTCTTCGATACTTACTGTATCATTTTCATTGATGATGGGAACTACTTTATTTTTTAAAAGTGTATCAATGGCGGCTTTTGCATGCGCTATGTGTCCCGGATTTTCAAATACATCTGCACTTAACAGTACTTGAGAGCAAAGCATTCCAAATTTTGCAAACTTCTCTTGATACATCTTCAGGAGCAAGGGCTGCCCGATTGCGGCAAGTGCCTGTCTATTGGCAACAATGCCTTTATCCAAAGGAAGCTGCGTATATCCCGCCGCAACGGCTCCGGAACTTACCAATATGGTTTCGTATCCATTTTTTTCAAGATCGACAATCAGCTCAACCAAACCAAGCAAACGCTCTTTTGCCACCGCCCCGTTTTCAGTTAAAACATGGGAGCCTACCTTAATAACAATACGCTTCATTATGCCTCTTTTTCTTCAACTACATTTTTTACAAAATCACCCAGGGCATAACGTAGCGCCTCTGTATTTAGATGTGCAACAGATGATATCGGAAGCACAAAAAAAGGTTCTTTTTGTGGCAACGGGACCCCAAACTCTTTTTTAAATCCATAGCTTAAAAAACCTGTATCCGCTTTATATTGTTTCAAGGTGTCATTTGCCTCAAGACCGATATCATTTAAGAAGGCTTCGATTAATCGGTTGGCTTCTTCTTGGGGAAGAGCATCTATTTTTGTAATCGCTATCGCATATTTTCGTTTTGATAATGTTTCAGAATAGCGCTCCAGTTCAACCAAAAGTGTTTCATACTGATATTTCATTTCTCTATAGTTAGACACATCGATCATTATCAACAATGTTTTGGTTCTTTCTATATGTTTTAAAAACTCAAGCCCCAATCCTCTACCGTCGCTTGCCCCCTCGATGATGCCGGGAATATCTGCCATCATAAATGAATCATAATTTCCAATATGAACTACGCCTAATTTGGGAGTCAGTGTGGTAAATTCATAATTTGCCACCTCCGGCCTTGCGTTGGACAATGTGGAAATCAATGTTGATTTTCCCACATTCGGATATCCCACAAGCCCCACATCAGCAATAAGCTTCATCTCCAGTCGGACATGTTTTGTGATACCCGGCAATCCAGGCTGCGCATATGTAGGCCTCTGGTTGCTGGCGCTTTTAAAGTGCATGTTTCCCAGGCCCCCTTTGCCCCCCTCAAGAAACAAAACCACTTCGCCTTCCTTCACAAGATCTAAAAGCTCTTCGCCTGTCTCCATGTCTATCACTTGTGTTCCGGGCGGTACAACAATGGTCGTATCTTTTCCTTTTCGTCCGTAGCATTTACGCCCTTCTCCCGGACGGCCGTTTTCGGCCTTAATGACATTTCGTCCGCGGAGCGAAGAAAGAGTATCAGTATTGTTATCCACTTTAAAGAAAACAGAACCTCCTCGACCTCCGTCTCCTCCGTCAGGACCACCTTTAATAACAAATTTTTCTGTCCAAAATGAAACTGCTCCAGCTCCACCTTTACCTGAACTTATGGTAAGTTCTACACTATCTACAAACATAAATTAAACCTTTGAATTTATAAGCACCTATCTCTACAAGAGAGGCATACATGAATTGCAAAATTATATCTAAATTAGAAAAATTATCGCTATAATTTTACACGGAAGACTGAAAAATGGGGTTTTTATGTCGAACACAAAATTAAACCTGTTGCTATTGTCAAGCTTTTTATCTGCATTGTTCGTTGGTTGCACACCCACAAAAACACCTCAGAGTCAAGGCGGATATTATCACAACGGTATTTATTTCGGTAAAAATTTGAGCAAAAGCTTTCAGCATGGTATTCAGGACGGATGTACTACTGCTCGAGGCAATTATCAAAAATCACATACTCTTTTTAACACAGATAAATCGTATCATGATGGATGGTTTTTGGGTCGGAATAAATGCCGATTGGATTAAACAAGCGAAGAAAATAAAAAGCTCGGCTAAAACCGAACTTTGTTAAATTAAGCAGGAACTACTGAAACTTTTTTTCGTGTAGCTGTTTTGTTTTCAAATTTTACTACACCTTCAATTAGTGCAAAAATAGTATGGTCTTTGCCGATACCTACACCGTTACCTGGGTGTACTTTTGTTCCTCTTTGTCTGATGATGATGTTACCTGGAATAACCGCTTCACCACCAAATTTTTTTACGCCCAAACGACGTCCAGCTGAATCACGATTATTCTGGGTAGACCCCTGACCTTTCTTATGTGCCATCTTTACTCCTTATGCGATTTTAGTAATTCTTACTCTAGTGAAGTCTCTTCTGAAACCTCTTTTTAGCTTAGAATCTTTTCTTCTTCTTTTTTTGTAAATGATCACTTTTTTATCTCTACCTTCGTTGATCACTTCACCTTTAACTATGGCACCTTCTACAAAAGGAGTACCAACGGTTAATTCACCATTGTCAAGTGCGAGAACTTCTTTAAATTCTACTGCACTTTTTGGCTCAAGATTCATATTGTCAAAACAGACGATATCGCCCTCTTTAACTTTGAATTGTTGGCCACTTGCTTTAATGATTGCGTACATTGCAAACCCTTTACTGTCTATAATTTTTAAAAAGTTCGTGATTATACCTAAAGTTGTTTTAATATTTTTTTAAACTAAAACTTATTTGTTCACTTTTGCTATCAATAGTTATAATCAGCATTTGCAAGCGCAATACACTCTATCTCTATCAATGCATTTTTGGGCAATGTTTTTACTGCCACTGTGCTTCTGGCTGGCTTATGCAGACCAAAGTAATGAGCATAGATTTTATTAACCTTGTCAAAATCATTCATGTCAACCAAGAAAATAGTGGTTTTAATCACATCATTAAAATGCGCACCCGCCGCCTCAAGAACATAAAAAAGATTTTTCATCACTTGATGTGCCTGATTTTCCACATCATCGCCCGCCATCACGCCTTTTTCTGTGAGTGCTATTTGTCCCGAGGTATAGATAAAGCCATTGGCCTCTATAGCCTGAGAATAAGGTCCTATAGCTTCTGGTGCTTCTTTGGTTGCAATAAATTTCATTGTTTTTTTCTCCTTTTTATTAATCAATTGCTTTCATAAAAAATATAGTTTGTAGAATAGTCAGAAAATTCAAAATAAACTTTTTTCTCACCGTTATCTACTGTCCCGTTAAAATTTTTATCATCATAACCGTAACCATAACGATAAGACCTTGCCTGGTTGTCCTTTGTGCCTTGTGCGGTTGAAAGTTTATCAATTTTGATGAATTTATGTACGAGTTTATCTCCCGCATACACATCAAGGACACCGTTAGTTCCTGTCCAGTTTTGCAAAGATCGGCTCATTGAATTTTGTGTCTCCTGAGTACAGCCTGCAAAAAATAAAATTGCGCTTGAAAAAAATATTAATTTTAATTTCATAACCACTCCTTTCGTTTTTTGCTATTTTAGCACTTTTGGGCTTTTGGCATTCCAAATTTTTGGGTGATCAGTTCGCCTTCTTGGTTAAAATAGAGATAATATAGTTTATCTTTAGCCACAGAGAGTCCGGCTAGATACCTTAAAGCCAGATTGGCTTGAAGTGAACCAATATGCATGACAATAGGCGCTGCTATACCGCCCGGCTTGTGGTCTGAAATATTAAAGACTTGAAAGTTCGCTTCTTCAAAAAAACAAACTTGGCCATTAAACTCTTCTACGCTAGCATAAATCCACGGTGTCTTTGTCTGTTTGGCATATTTATCTATCTCCCCTCTTACGGGAAGGTTGTCTGTGGCATCGAGAATAAGGTCATATGTGTTTTCCAATCTGCCAAATGCTTCAAAATCCATATCAAATCCCGTTACTTCAACAAAAGGATTTTTACTTTTAATAAGCTGTGCTGCTGTTTTAGCTTTATTTTTACCTTGATCGGCTAAAGTAAATGCAATTTGTCTATGGATATTATGTAGCGATACCGTGTCAAAATCTACCATATGGATCTCACCTATGCCCGATGTACCCAAAGCAAGAGCCAAGGTACTCCCAAGTCCGCCGCTTCCTATGATAGCTATCTTTTTTTTCTCTAGAGATTTCTGTACTGCTCCACCCCATAATTGGATTTGTCTATTAAAGTATACATCAGATATCACTCTGAAGCTCCTTTCTTACTTTCAACTCCCGCTCAAATCCCCAAGATTTACGATGCTCTGTTATTTCAGCTTTATCGACCATTTCAATAAGCATTGATTCTTTATCTTCAAGCACCATTACCACTTCGCCCTCTGGATTAACAAGCATTGTATCACCGTAAAACTTCCACTTTACTTCATTATCACTGTATTCACCTAAGCGATTGGCACGTAAAATAAAACATCCATGCAAAAAAGCTTTGGCCTTAATAATCTCACGCCAACGATTATGCGAACCAAACGTTGAAGCTGTAGGTAAAAGCACGATATCAATCTTCTTTTCGGTGACCTTTTCCCAAAAAGGATCAAAATGCAATTCAAATCCTGCCATCACCATTACCCTAAAACCATTGATCGTAAAAATCATAGGATCTTTGAGCGGCACTATAGGATTGGCAAAAAATTTCTTTTCATTCCAATGGGCATACGGCAAAAGTATCTGCTGCTCATAATAGTTGGTGCTTTTGGGGGTGATTTTTACGATTGTTTTATGGTAGCCGTCTTTTTGAGTTATAACAATAGGCGCAATAAAAACTATATCATACTTGATAGAAAGCTGCTTGAGAAGTTCAATATGTTTGCGGCTTTGCTCTTTAACCATATTGATTGACATACTCTCCATCTCTTTAAAAAAATGATTCAGCACATATTCACCAAAAAGCATTACATTTGCACCGCGTTCGCAGGCTTGTTTGAGGTAAAATTCCAACCGCGTAGCATTCATACCCAGAGTGGGCAACTGCAGCGCGGCTACAACCAGCTGCTTCACAACTCTTCTCCGATATTTTGATTGGCCTGTTCTATAATGGTGATTTTTGTTTTTGCTTCTTCTATAAGTTTCTGGGCTTCTTTAATATTTTGAAGCCCTTCTTCATACAGTTTCACGCTTTCCTCAAGTGTAATTTCAGGATTCATCAATTTTTCAAGTAATGCTTTTGAGTATTCCAGCTTCTCTTCAAATGTTTCATTTTTCATTATATATTCCCTTCACATTTTCTTCGTCAAACAAAAATGCCCATCATTTCAATATCTCTCTTATAGATTCATCAAACTTTTCCAATTCTACCAAAAAAGCATCATGGCCATACTCACTTTTCACTTCCAAATAACTGCACGATTGCCCATTGCGTTCCATCATCTTATAAATATGCTCCATCTCTTCAGGGAAAAAAAGATAATCTGTAGAAAAACTGATCAAATGCATTCGAGATTTAATCCTTGAGATTGCATCATAAAGAGAATCATATCCGCGACTTAAATTAAAGGTATTGATTGCTTTAACGATATACAAATAACTCAATGGATCAAACATGCGGGCAAAGTTTGCTGTATTGTATTCTAAATACCGCTCAACCTCATAGCGTCCAAAAAGTTCAAATAAACCATCATTGCTTACATAGTTGCGTCCAAACTTTTCATCCATTGAAGCGGGCGAAAGATAAGAGATGTGCCCGGCAATGCGTCCGATAGCAAGTCCATCCAAACCTTCTTTTTTAAAAGCATTTTTATCATAATTTCCGTTTTTGAAGCGTGGATCTTTGCGAATAGCTTCTACGGCTACTTTATTAAAAGCGATTGTCCAGGGCCTTGTCGCATAAGTTGCAGCCAATGAAATGATGTTGTCAGCCAAGTTTGGATAGTCTACGGCAAACTGAAGCGCCTGCATTCCCCCCATTGATCCGCCTATGATAGCACGCAAATGATAGATACCAAGAGAAGAAAGCAGTTGCATTTGTGCTCTGATCATATCTTTGATTGTTACAACAGGGAACTTTAAGCGATAAGGCTCTTCGCTCGGATACATCCCGCTCATCGGCCCAGTACTTCCAAAACATGAACCTATTACATTTGTACAAACAACAAAATACTTCTTTGTATCAATTGCTTTGTCATCTCCAATGAGTCCATCCCACCATCCAGCCTTTCTATCACTTTCATAGAGGCCTGCAGCATGATGAGATCCGCTAAGGGCATGACACACTAATACCACATTGCTCTTGTCTTCATTGAGTTCCCCGTAGGTTTCATAGGCGATTTCATACGGTTCTAAAATACGCCCGCTTTCTAGATACAAAGGGCTGCTAAAACGCGCTGTTTTTGTTACGATTTTCATTGACTGCTTTTTGCTTCGGATTGTTTTTTGGATATTTTATCTAATTTGGGCTTTATAACCGTCGCTTTGAACTTATTTCAAAATTAGAATCCACCATCTAACTTTCCGGCAAACCCAGGATCATGAGCTCCTTATCCCAGCGCCTTGGTCAAGTCGTCTATCAAGTCTTGGGTATCTTCAAGTCCTATGCTGAGCCTAATAAGCCCTTCGGGTACTCCAGCATCAACAAGCTCCTGCTTAGAAAGCTGCTGGTGTGTCGTGCTTGCAGGATGAGTAATAATAGATTTACTGTCGCCAATATTAACCACTAAAGAAAAAATCTCCATACTATCTGCAATACGTTTTGCAGTAGCCAAATCTTCTACCTCAAACGAAAGCAATCCGCTATGTCCTCCCTTAAAGTATTTCTGTCCCACTTCATAATTTGGATCTGATTGAAGTCCGGGATAGTTAACTTTTTTAACTTTCGGATGTTTTTCTAAAAATTTAGCTACAGCAAGCGCTGATGAAGAGTGTTGTCTCATACGAAGCGGCAATGTTTCAATACCTTGAATATAAAGCCATGAGTTAAACGGGCTGGGAGCTGCACCCAAATCACGAAGCAATGCCAATCTGACCCTTAATGTAAAAAGCGGTAAAGGAAGATCACTGTACACAAGGCCGTGATAGCTCTCGTCAGGCTCATTGAAATGTGCATATCTGGCATTGCCTTTAATTTTTTCTGCTAAATTTTCGCGCTCCACAATAATTCCGCCTATTGCAAGCCCCTGTCCTGTCGTATATTTGCTCGCACTATGTACCGTCAAATCGCATCCATATTCTAAAGGCTTGCACAAAATCGGTGTTGCCACAGTATTATCAACGCAGGTTAGGATATTATACTTGTTGGCAATAACGACTATCGCATCCAAATCAGCCACATCAATACTCGGATTGGTGATGCTCTCAAAAAGAATGATTTTTGTTTTTTCGTCAATGAGATCTTCAAGTTGTGCAGGATTTTTAACATCAAAATAACGCGCTTCAATGCCAAATCGCTTAAGGGTATGTCCTGTCAGTGTTGTTGTTCCGCCATACACTTGTTTGGCTACAATGATGTTATCTCCGGCCTCCGCCACATTGGCAATCGCATAAAAAATAGCTGCCATTCCGCTAGCCGTGCCTACTGCAGCGGCGCCACCTTCAAGTGCCGCAAAACGTTTTTCAAAAACATCTGTCGTTGGATTCATTAATCTTGTATAGATATTTCCCAGTTCCTTAAGTGCAAATAAATTTGCCGCATGATCAGTGTTTCTAAACTCATAAGCAGTCGTCTGATAGATAGGAACTGCCATTGTTCTTTGTGTATCTTTATCGTATCCTGCATGGATAGCCAGCGTTTGTTCGTGCATTATTTTTCCTTATTTTACATTATTATTTATTGTATCATAAAAAGTAAGAGAGATGAGTATTATTATGACGTAATGGGT
This sequence comes from Campylobacterota bacterium, assembly GCA_030836805.1. Classification (GTDB taxonomy): domain Bacteria; phylum Campylobacterota; class Campylobacteria; order Campylobacterales; family Sulfurovaceae; genus Sulfurovum. The sequence goes on from JAUPLS010000122.1 coordinate 9,289, forward strand.
ATTTTTGGAAGCTTAATTCTTAATGAGATCTATAGCGTCTCTTTTTTGCTTGCAGAATCGATTATAAGGCAATAACAACATGGCCCTATATCTTGTATTTGAAAGATATAGGGCTTAATCAAAAAATGGAAAAGTAAAGATTAGCCGTGATAGTTAGGAGATTCTTTTGTGATTGTTACATCGTGAACATGAGATTCTCTAAGTCCTGCGGAAGTGATCTCTACAAATTCTGCTTTCTCCCAAAATGCCTTAATCGACTCTGAACCACAGTATCCCATAGAGCTTCTGAGCCCGCCCATCATCTGATGAATCACGTCAGAGATTTTTCCTCTATAGGGCACGCGCCCCTCTATCCCCTCTGGAACAAGTTTATCTGCAGCCGTACCCTCTTGAAAATAGCGATCGGTGCTTCCTTTGGTCATGGCACCTATGCTTCCCATCCCGCGGTATTCTTTGAATTGACGGCCATTATAGATGATCATCTCACCTGGAGCTTCATAGGTTCCCGCGAGAGCTGAACCAAGCATTACACAACTTGCGCCTACCGCAAGTGCTTTTGCCATATCACCAGAGTATCTGATGCCGCCGTCTGCTATCACAGGAATACCTGCTTTGTTGGCCACCTGGGCAACCTCATCGATTGCTGAAATTTGAGGCACCCCTACTCCTGCTACAATACGTGTTGTACAGATAGATCCGGGTCCGATTCCCACCTTTACCCCATCAGCTCCTGCATCAATAAGATCTTGTGCTGCAGCACCGGTTGCAATATTTCCTGCAATTACATCAATATTCAATTCTTTTTTGATTCGTTTAACCGTATCAATAATTCCTTGGGAATGGCCATGTGCAGAATCAAGCACAATCACATCTACACCGGCATCAACCAATGCTTTGGCTCTATCAAGCTGCCCCACGCCGATAGCCGCAGCCACTCTTAGACGACCAAACTCATCTTTGTTTGCATGGGGATGCTGCTCTTTTTTCTCAATATCTTTGATTGTAATGAGCCCTATAAGTATATTATGTTCATCTACAATGGGGAGTTTTTCTATTTTATGTTGTTGCAGAACTTTAGCTGCCTCTTCCAATGTCGTACCTTTTTTTGCTGTAACAAGCGGCGCGGGCGTCATAACATCCTTCACTTTTTGTGTCATATCTGTGATAAACCGCATATCGCGATTAGTAATAATTCCGATGAGTTTTTTATTTTCATCTACTACCGGCACACCAGAAATGTGATATTCACCCATCAATGCATCTGCATCCCCTACGGTTGCTTCAGGTTTGATGAAAACAGGATCTATGATGATTCCACTTTCTGATTTTTTGACTTTTTTTACTTGCAGTACTTGTGTTTGGATGTCCATGTTTTTATGAATCACACCTATGCCGCCAAGCCTTGCCATAGCGATAGCCGCTCTATATTCCGTTACTGTGTCCATGGCCGCAGAAACAATAGGAATATTGAGAGAAACGCGTTTGGTTAATTGTGTTTTTACACTTACCTCTTTTGGTAATACGGTTGAGTGTTGCGGTACAAGCAGTACGTCTTCAAATGTCAATGCTCTTTTTTTGATTCTCATAATATCCCCTTCTTTTCATTAATTTTCTTCTTTTGCAAAATACATCTTTCTAGAGCTTCGCTGTGGGCTCGGATTTATAATTGACAGCTTTTTCCATGCTTGCTGCACCATCAAAAAGTATTTTTTCGTTAAATGCCTTAGCAATAAGTTGCAATCCTATAGGCATACCCTCTTCATTTTTAGCTACAGGCAGTGAAATCGCAGGCAAGCCGGCAAGATTAATGGCAATTGTATACATATCACTCTTATACATTTCCAAAGGATCATGGATAGCACCTATTTTTGGCGCCACACTTGGTGCTACCGGAGAAAGTATAAGATCTGCATCGGCAAAAATAGCATTAAATTCATCTCGGATCAGGTGTCTCACTTTTTGTGCTTTCAAATAATATGCATCATAATAACCGGAAGAGAGCACAAAATTGCCCAACAAAATACGACGTTTCACCTCGTCACCAAAGCCTTCAGTCCTTGTATGGTAATAGAGCTCTTCTACGGTATTGGATTCTGCCCTCATCCCGTAACGAACACCGTCAAAGCGCGCGAGGTTGGTTGCCGCTTCTGCTGTCGCCAAGATATAATAGGTTGCAATGTCATACTTTGTGTTTTGCATATTTTTATGAACGATGGTGTGTCCTGCCTCCTCAAGTTTTTTTACCGCATCTGCATAAGCCTTTTGTATCTCTTCATCTGCTTCGCTGATATAGTTGTCAATTACTGCGATTGTAAACCTTGCATCACTATTGATGTTGTTAGCGATATCTTCTGTTTCAAATTCCGCAGAAGTAGAATCTTTGGGATCATATCCTTTGATCGCATCATACAAGATAGCTGCATCTTCGACATTTTGCGTGATAGGACCTATCTGGTCGAGCGAAGAGGCGTAGGCAGCCAATCCAAATCGGCTAACTCGTCCATAGGTAGGCTTCATTCCTACGCATCCGCAATATGCAGCAGGTTGACGGATAGACCCGCCGGTATCGCTTCCAAGCGCAGCAATAGCGATGCCGCCAGCCACTGCTGCAGCTGAACCGCCCGAACTTCCCCCCGGAACCCTCTCTTCTCCATAAGGATTTTTTGTCACACCATAATAAGAACTTTCGGTTGTTGAACCCATAGCAAACTCATCCATATTTGCCCTGCCAAATGCCATCATTCCCTTAGACTTTAGATTGGTAATAGCCGTGGCATCATAAGGAGCGATATAGCCTTGAAGGATTTTGGAACCGCTTGTTACGGTCCAATTTTTTACCTGGATGTTGTCTTTGATAAGAATTGGCACGCCTTCTCCCGAACTTTCAAACCCAATATAAGCATTGAGGCCACTCTCTTTGGCTTTTTCTTCAAGTTCGACTCTTAGGCGATTTAACTCTTCTTTGCTTTTTGTTAGCGCTTCTTTTAGTGTTATCACAACTTGCTTCCTTTTTCTATATTTTCTTCTCGTAAGCGAACAAAATCCGCTTTCACTTCTTTCTTTCTTTATGTGATAAAAAAAGAAAAATCAATTGATTTTATCCTGCTTCTTCTTGTAATAATTTATGACGCCCAACCCCGTTCCAATCAAGCCGAATATAAATATTATCGAACCTATAATAATATTTATGCTTACCGGCTGTGTCATATCAAACATTCAAAACCTCAGCACATCTTGCACAGACTTCTTCTTCTGATTTAGAAGCAAATTTCCAACATCTTGGACATTTATGGCCTGCCGCTTTATGTACACTAAAATGCTTTTCCCCCACATTGAAACTAGCCACTTCCTCTCCTTGACTTGAAGGCTTTACGGAAGAAACCACAAACCAATCCTCCAAATCTTGATCATTAGATAAGGCAAAACCTTCACCTGCAAGCTCAAGCTCCAGTGTTGATTTGATCATTTTCTCTTTTTTAAGCTTATCGACTTCTTCATAAAATGCTTCACGTATTGCGATCATTTCGCTCTCATCAAACGGAGTACCTATGTTAGGCAATTCTTCATATACCAAATCAAAAACATTTTGCATATCGGCTTTAAAAATAGCAGGGGCATACTCAATAATTTCATCCGCAGTATAGGTAAGAACCGGAGCAACAAGTCCCAGCATGCTTTTAGAGATAAGTGCCATAGCAGACTGTGCCGCTCTTCTTGGGGCACTCTCTTTGGCATCGCAATACAATCTGTCCTTGCAGATATCCATATAAATTCCCGAAAGCTCATTTGTTAAAAAATAATTGAGTGCTGCAAATCCTCTCAAGAAATCATATTTATCAAAATTGCCTTTCACCTCTGCAAACACCTCTCTTGCTTTTGCAAGTATCCATATATCCAATTCACCATAAGCATTATGCGGCACAAGTACGTCTAGATCATCTACGTTGGCAAGCAAAAATCTAAAGGTATTCCGTATCTTTCTATACTGTTCAGCCACCTGCTTCAGTATCCCGTCGGAGATTTTTAGGTCAGACTGATAATCGCTCAAGGCAACCCAAAGCCTAAGAATTTCAGAACCATACTGGCTCACTACTTTATCGGGTGCGACAACATTCCCTTTAGACTTACTCATCTTTTCACCCTTCTCATCAACAGTAAATCCATGCGTAATGAGTTCCCGATAGGGTGAGATATGATTGATGGCTGCACTTAAAAGCAATGAGCTCTGAAACCATCCTCTGTGCTGATCGCTTCCTTCGACATAAAGTGAAGCAGGGTATTTTCCTGCATCGTAATTACGGCTTTTAAGCACAGAATTCCATGTTGAACCGCTGTCAAACCAAACATCCAAAATATCCTCTATTTTTTCTAAATCGTCAGGATTGTAGCCTGAACCAGGATAAAGTAACTGCTCAATCGTCATACTATACCATGCATCCGCACCCATCTGCTCAAATATCATCGCAACAAAGTTCAATACCTTTTCATCCAAAATGACTTCTTTGGTGCTTTTGATCCTAAAGAAAGCAATAGGCACACCCCATGAACGCTGACGAGATATACACCAGTCAGGCCTACCCTCAATCATCGGCTTAAGGCGGTTCTTTGAAGTTTTGGGATAAAAATCCACTGTCTCAATAGCATCCAGTGCTATTTTTCTTAAACTTTTATCCATACCCTGCGGTATATCATCTATGGAGATAAACCATTGGTTTGTTGCTCTATAAATCAAGGGTTTTTTGGTTCTCCAGCAATGCGGATAAGAGTGCACAAATTTGCTTACTTTTATAAGATTTGCGCCCAAAAGCTCCAAGATGAGCTCATTGGCTTTAAAAATATGCATACCCACAAACGTTTCTGGATTTGGCAAAAGATGCAACCCCACGACACTCTCATCATAACACCCTCTTTCATCTACAGGCATTACTACATCAAGACCATATTTCAAACCCACACGATAGTCATCTTCTCCATGTCCTGGCGCAGTATGTACGGCTCCCGTACCTCCATCAAGCAAAACATGTTCTCCCAATACGATTGTAGAAATACGTCCATTGAGAGGATTGACAGCTAAAAGATTCTCAAGCTCTGTAGCAGCAATTTTTCGCCCTGAATGTCCACACACAACGCCCTCTGCTGTCAAAGCATCAAAACGACTCTGTGCAACTATATATCCGTCTTCGCTCAGCACATAAATTTCTTCGGGGTTAAGAGAAATCCCTGTATTGGCAGGCAGCGTCCACGGAGTTGTTGTCCAGATAAGTATTCCCGCCTTTTCGGGAAGATCAAGTTTTGTTTTGGCTATATCACTGAGCTCAAAATTTACATAAAGAGAGTAATCTTCTTTGTCTTCATACTCTACTTCTGCATCCGCCAAGGCTGTTTGCGCTGCCCACGACCAAAAAATAGGCTTATGACGTTCTATCAAGAGTCCTTTTTGTGCTATTTCGCACAGTGTCCTATAAATATTAGCTTCAAATTTGAAATCCATTGTTACATAAGGATGATTCCAGTCTGCAATGACTCCTAAACTTTTAAAACCCTTTTTTTGTATCTCCACAAAACGAGAAGCATGATCGCGGCAAAGCGCCCTAAACGCTGCGGTCGGCATTGCTTCTTTTTTGCTTTTGCCCAGCTTCTCTTCTACTTTCTGCTCAATTGGAAGCCCATGGCAATCCCAACCCGGCGTCATACGAACATCTTTGCCTTGAAAATAATTATATTTGAGGATAATATCTTTTAATATCTTGTTCAATGCGTGCCCGATATGAATATCACCGTTTGCATACGGAGGGCCATCATGAAGCGTAAACATTTCAGCGTCTTTGCGCTTGGATTTCATTTGCTCATAGATATCCGCATCAAACCATGCCTGGTATTTTTTTGGTTCATTTTCTGGAAGATTTCCGCGCATTGGAAAATCGGTTTTAGGAAGGAGTAGCGTTTCTTTGAAGTCCATATTTGATAACACCTTGTTGTAGGGTAGCCCCCTGATATATTATCTCGTGATTGTATCCTAAAATCCATTAAGCATAGATTTGGCATGCCCGAAGTAGAAAAAATCTGATATAATTAAATAATGAAAAATAGAAAGAAAAAAGTAGAAAAAATCATTCAAAAACTGAGTAAAACTTCTCAGACTATCACTTTTGCTGAAAGTTGTACAGGGGGACGTATAGTAGCGGCCTTTACAGCTATTCCCGGTGCATCGGCTGTACTCAATGGTGCATGCGTCACCTATTCAAATCACATAAAACACATATGGCTTGGCGTGAGCAATGATGTACTGCAAACCTATGGGGCTGTAAGCAAAGAGTGTGTTTTGCAGATGCTTGAAGGGATATGTAAAATAGCAGACAGCCGGTATGCCATATGCACCTCGGGTATTGCAGGCCCCGCAGGCGGCACACCACAAAAACCTGTAGGGACTGTTTATGTTGGCATCAAAACACCTGAAGACAGCAAAGTTTATCATTGTTTTTTTGAGGGCAACAGAGAAGAGATACAAGAACAATCCGTCACTTTTGCTATCGAAAAAATGACAAATGCACTGAAAATTTAAGATATTTTTTAAATTTATCTTGACAATCAAAGCTTTCTAGGCTATAATTCCGTCCACTTATTCAAAAAATTAAGTACGGTAAGACCCGTTAGCTCAGTTGGTAGAGCAACTCCCTTTTAAGGAGTGGGCCCTTGGTTCGAATCCAAGACGGGTCACCACTATTAAGATAAAGCAGATATTTGCTAAAATTTTGTCTATGGTCGCTTAGCTCAGTTGGTAGAGCGCTACCCTTACAAGGTAGATGTCACAAGTTCGAGTCTTGTAGCGACCACCATTATAAACAAACAATGCGAAATGAACAAAATCCATTTCTCTA